>NZ_MTCA01000273.1:0-3534 GCF_002150205.1 Flavobacterium sp. FPG59
AACTACTCTTGATGCTATTTCTAATTTAAAAGTGCAGTATGATAGTAAATCAGGTAGTAAATATTATTATACTAAAAAAGGAATGTATCGCTTATCAAATCATTGGGGTAGGTTGGCCAATTGTAAATGGAGACTGGAGTCACTTGAACTAGAAACGGACTCTAAATTTAAATTAGGATTTGCGTCTTGGGAAAGTTTTTATCCAGATAATGACATTGATTTATTGTATTATCTTGAGGTAAATTATGACAAAGAACTGGTTCAATATCAGCATAAAAACAATCCTGATTTTGATAAAAAAGCCGTTTTACGATCAAGCTCTGAAACAAGAAAACGAATCAAACAAGTTAGAAATATACTGCAGTTATCATCATGGGCTAAGTATTTTGATTCTGATATTGATGATTTGAGGAAGTATATTGTAGAGCAACTATTATATAGTGATAAAACACTTGACGAAATAAAGAAAGAGTGTAATTAGTGAAAAATTTTAATTATTCATCGGATGCTATCAATGCAATATCAGTTATCGTAACTGGTTTTGAAATATATCCTAGAATATCAGGATTATTTTTTGCTTTTTGTTTGTCTTCAATTGCAATTGAGGAGCTTGAGATGTAAATTTTTATCTCTTTTTTTATTTTTTGTTTTAAGAGTGACATTTCGGTCATAAATCCCCATCCATCTAGTACTGGCATTTCAATATCTAGCAAAATTAGATTAGGTAAGTGTTCGTTGTTAGTAATAATTTCTTCGAGCGCTTGAATAGCATCTTTTCCGTTTGTATACGATACAACATGAGAGCTTACCCCTGATTTATCAATAATTTTTTTCATAATGGTTTGATAAATTGGATCATCATCGATTAGCCATATTATTTTCTTTATCATACAATACTTATTTTAAAAGTGGTGCCTTTGTTCAATTCACTTTCTACTGTTATGTAACCTCCCATAGCCTCAATTTGGTTCTTTGTTATAAAAAGGCCAATTCCTTTAGAGTCTTTGTTATTTGTAAATGTTTTATACATTCCAAATATTTTATGTGCATTGCATTCTAAATCAATTCCAATTCCGTTGTCAGAAACTTGTAAAATTTTATTTTCTCCCTCTTCTTGATAGCTAATGTTTATGATAGGTTTTTTATCTATGCTACTGTATCGAATAGCGTTTGATACTAAGTTATGTAGGATGCTTTCTAGATAGGCAGGATTGTAATTAATATGCTCATTATCTGGAACAGACGTAATGATTTCAACCTCTTTTGCTGTAATTTGATCTGATAAAATAGTGATTGTGTTATTGATGTATTGTTTTAAATTCAAACTTTCAGTTACAAGACCTATATTAGTTTGAATGTTAACGACTTGATTTAGATTTAACATGGTCTCGTTTAACGAGTAAGAAACTGTTTTTAAGAGTTGGACCATCTGTTCTATTTCATCTTTAGAATCTGCAGTTTCAATTAGGCCTATAATTGAGGTAATATTACTGGTATGAGAACGAAGATTATGAGAAACAATGTAAGAAAAATTTAGCAAGCGTTTGTTTTGTTCTGTTACTAAGTGGAATGATTTATTTAACTGATTTTCTATTTCCTTTGTTTTAGTGATATCAATCATTATTCCTCTTAGACTTTCAACTTTTCCGTTTTCGGTAATTAAACTTACTATATCTCTTAGCCAAACAATTGTTCCGTCTTTTGCAATCATGCGATACTCAAAGTCATGATCAACATTTTTTGCTGTTTGATCTGCACAATATTGCAAAGTATGAACTCTATCTTCTTCATACATATGGTCTTGCCAAAAATTAGGACTTGATAGCCACTCATCTGACGTGTACCCTAAGATTTCTTCAACTTTTTTACTAATAAATGTAAATTGTAATGTGTCAGGAGAACATTCCCAAACGATTCCATCGACTGTGTTTATTAAGGACTGAATTCTTTGCTGTGAATCTAAAATTATTTTTTCGGCTATTTTACGATTCGTAATGTCTTCATTTGAAACAATGATGCGGTCTAATGATTTTTCATAACCTCTTACAACATTCCAACTTAAATTGATGTATCGATTTTCATTAGCTGCATTTTTAATAACAGAATCTATAACAAATTGGTTTACGTTTTGAGTAATAACTACTAGTTGGTCTGTGAAATCGTTAAGTGAATCTGGGCTAAATAAACTTGACTTAGTTTTTAATAATTCTTCTTTATTGTCTACTCGGTATAATTTTAAACAAGCTTTATTTACATTTATAATCTCTATTAATGAATGTAATTGATGAACTATCTCAGGGTTGTTTATTAGATAGTCTTTAACTTGATCTTTATTTTTATTCATTAAGTTGAGCTCTTCAAGACGGTTTTTTACCATAGAGAAATCTTCTTCTCTCATGGGTAGAGGAGAATCGTCAAAAAGACTTTTAAAATGATTTTCACTTTTTTTAACTAAAGCTTCATTTTGTTTTCTAAGTGTAATGTCTTCTACTATAGAAATTGCGCTAAGTTGTTTTTTATTTTGGTCAAGTAATGGTGTTACGTTCAAGTTGACCCAAATAGTTTTACCTTCTTTTGTGAAATATCTTTTCTCCATGGAATACTCAGTAATATTTCCATTTTCTATTTTTTTTACGTTTTTTAAATCGTTCTCAAGATCATCTGGATGTGTGATGGATTGAAAATTCCTGCCTCTCATCTCTTCTTGAGTGTAGCCTAGTAGGCTGCAAAATTTATTATTTATTTC
This sequence comes from Flavobacterium sp. FPG59, assembly GCF_002150205.1. Classification (NCBI taxonomy): domain Bacteria; kingdom Pseudomonadati; phylum Bacteroidota; class Flavobacteriia; order Flavobacteriales; family Flavobacteriaceae; genus Flavobacterium; species Flavobacterium sp. FPG59. The sequence continues at coordinate 2,747 of NZ_MTCA01000273.1, forward strand.
TAAAAAAACACCTGATGTTACATCAACATTGGCCATGCCAATTGCCGCTTGATCAAAAATGGTTTTGAATTTTATTTCACTATCTATTAAATTCCGAGCTTGTTTCTCTACTATAACTTGTAATTCAGCTTGTTTTTTTAGAACTAAAACAGTTAAAAAACCAAATGTCATAGCAAGGAGAATTCCTAGAAGAGTAGATATAATAAGAGTTATTAAGGAGTTATTTGACTCCTTATCTATTAAGTATAATTTCCACTCTCCATCAGTAATAAGGCTGGTTACAAAATTGCTGTTTGTAAGTTCTGTTTTTTGTGGTAAAAAAAACTCTTCTTTTTTAGTTGTAGTATTGTACTTTGAGATTTGAAAATCAAATTTAGATTTGCTAAGTAAATTGATTTGAGAAGCTTTTAAAAGTTGATCAAGTTTAATAATTACTGCAGAAAATCCCCAAAATGAATTTTTTTTATAAATAGGTAGTCTGCCTACAATTCCAATGCCTCCTTGCTTTAACTTAAGTGGACCGGCAAAGTACATTTTTTGGTTGGAAATTGATTTTAGAGTTTCTACTCGAAGATTTTCAGTAGTTAGGATATTTAAACCTATGGCTGCTTCGTTACCTTTAATGGGATATACGTATTTTATAATACCTTTAGGTACGAGCTCTAACGCACTAATTGTATTGTTGGATTTAATCAGTTGTTTACTTACATATTCAAAGTCTTTTGGAATTCCTTCGTCATTTAGTGTCAAAGCAAGTGTTAAAGTTGCGGTATAATAATTTTTAAGGG
>NZ_MTCA01000383.1:0-1236 GCF_002150205.1 Flavobacterium sp. FPG59
TTGATTGATATACATTTAAAAAATTATTTACCATCTACAAAATCTTGTAAATAACTAAATCGTTTTGTTAACTTTCCGTTTTCGGTAATTTTAGATCTTTGTAAAATACCATCTTTATCTTGATTAAAAAAAGCAGGCATTACCTGAGCAATAAACATTTCACCAAAACCTTCGCTGGCATCTTTGGGTAATTCACAAGGTAAATTATCAACAGCCATTACTACAATTGCAGCAGGGTGAAATAATTCAACTTCCTTATCTTCACTGGGTAAATAACCATACAATGGCTCTTCAATAGAAGATGCTCTCAGGGTACAGGCAACTGGACCATTTACATCACACGACACATCTCCTACAATTTTAATAGCACAATCTGTAGCTTGTAACATTGCTCTTGATAAAATTACTGGCGCTTCATTTGCATGAAAATGCCCTGCTATATATATATCCGAAACTTTTGAAAAACGCTCAAAATTAGATTCGTACAATTGAGGATTATTGTAAAAATCATTAAAATCGTTTATCGATTTATCCTTTCTAATATTGTAATCTAAGACATCAATTTGTGTATAAACAGGTTGCGTATACTTTTTAGTTAAATAATTTTCAACAGATACTTCTTTAATTTTTATAGCATCCAAAACCTCCTTGATACCGTTCCCTACTTTACCCGTACCAGTAACCACAAATTTTATAGGAGGCAACACAACACGCTTAAGATGCATAATTAAAGCTTCTTTTCCAGCTAATGTCTCTGCTTTAGGCAACTTAAACAATTCAAATTTTAAACCAAATGCTCTAATACTATTGTAAGCCCCCACGATACCAGCATATCTCCCAAAACCAATAAGCCTTTTATTAGATGCGTCAACTATAGTTTCATAATCATATAAATCTATGTTTTTTTCTAAAATGGCTTGTAATAACTTTCTATTATATGGTTGTTTCTTGATGGTATGCGAAAAAAAGAAATAGGATTTATTAGGAATTAAATTTTCAACAGGAACTTCTTTAACTCCAAAAAGAAAATCACAATCACTTACGTCTTCAATTACAGAAATTCCTTCATCTTCATATTGTGAATCATTAAAAACCCTACAATCTGATGACTCAACCTCTACTGACACTCCTTCATAAGTAGCAATAATTTGCTTAATGGCATTTGGTGAAAAAATAACTCTACGGTCAGGAGGGTTTTTTCTTTCTTTTATAATTCCGAATTTCATGTTTTTATAC
>NZ_MTCA01000361.1:0-1504 GCF_002150205.1 Flavobacterium sp. FPG59
GTAGTATACAATTGCATTCTCAAAAATTAGTGTACAAGTCTAATGGAAATATTTTAGATTCTGAAAACCAAAAAATAACACCTAATCAAGTTAGGGAAATATTAAAAGGGAATCAACAACTACTTGCAGATTACAATGATGGCAGATCTAAAAAAACAGCTGGAAACATATTGCTTATTGGTGGACTTGGATTTCTGACTGCTGATTTAGTTAAGGGAGTTACTGCTTCTGGAATATCCCAAACACCTATTGGAGGTGGGCAGTATGCTCTTAAAGATGAGAAAAACAGTTATCCATCTTTACTAACTTATATTGGCGTTGCAGCAATTATAATTGCTATTCCTGTCAAAATAGGTTTCTCAAAGAAAATTAAAAATGTAGTGACTGAATATAACAATCAGAACGCTATAGGTAACAAGCAGTTTGAAAGCACCAAAGTAGATTTGATAACCAATTCAAACGGTGTAGGACTTCGATTAACTTTAAAATAAAACAACTAAACATACAACCACTTGAACGAAAGAATAATTGAGCTCATAGACATCGCTCCAAAAGACTTTTGGGGCGCTCAAGACACTCATCTTGAATCCATAAAAAAATATTATCCAAAATTAAAAATCGTTGCAAGAGGAACTACACTCAAGGCTTTTGGTGAAAAAGAAGTTTTAGACGAATTTGAAAAACGATTTCAACGATTGATGCTTCATTTTACGCGTTACAACAACATAGATAATAATGTTATTGAAAGAGTTATTATGGGAGATGCACAAGAAGATCGTAAATTTCAAGGGAGTGATAAAATTTTAGTACATGGTGTGGGGGGCAAAATAATTAAAGCCATGACTCCTAACCAGCAATTGCTTGTTGATACGCTTGAAAAAAACGATATGGTATTTGCAGTAGGTCCAGCAGGAACTGGGAAAACATATACCGGTGTTGCTATGGCTGTGAAAGCATTGAAAGAAAAACAGGTTAAAAGAATTATTTTGACTAGACCTGCAGTTGAAGCTGGAGAAAATCTAGGTTTCTTACCCGGCGATATGAAAGAAAAACTGGATCCATACATGCAGCCATTGTATGATGCGCTACGAGACATGTTGCCTAATGAAAAATTAGAAGATTATATTTTAAAAGGCATTATTCAAATTGCTCCACTTGCTTTCATGAGGGGTAGAACACTGGATAATGCTTTTGTAATCTTAGATGAAGCTCAAAACACGACTCATTCCCAAATGAAAATGTTCTTAACGCGTATGGGTAAAAGTGCTAAGTTTATGATTACAGGTGATCCGGGTCAGGTAGATTTACCAAGGCGAACCATATCTGGACTAAAAGAAGCTTTATTGGTTTTAAAAGATATTGATGGAATAGGAATTATTTACCTGGATGATAAAGATATTGTACGTCATAGACTGGTTAAGAAAGTTATCGATGCTTACAAAATGATTGAAAATAACGACTAAAACTGAATTTAATATTGAAATCGGGGATCGCAATACAATGC
>NZ_MTCA01000281.1:0-3409 GCF_002150205.1 Flavobacterium sp. FPG59
CTTCTCAGTATTACTATAAACTTTTAATTACAAATTTTGGAAATGAAGTTGGAGAAGAATATTATTTTAAATATTCTCAAACTTTAAAAGCATCTGGAAAATATGATGAAGCTTATACTGTTTTACAAAAATATTATGCTTCCTTATCAGATAAAGATGTTTTAATCAAGTATCAAAAAGGCCTTCAAGTTCTTGAAAACGTTACTGCTATTGGGGATAGATACCAAATTAAAAATTTGAAAATAAATACACCCCATACGGAGTTTGGAGGCTTTATTACAGATAATTCTTTTGTATTTGCAGGTGTCAAATCTAAAATGGGTATGTTTGATAAACGTTTTAAATGGAATGGAGAATCATATCTTGATTTGATGGCAATTCCGTTACGCAATGTAAACGCAGTTGACTCAGTAGCCACTAGTTTTGACAATAAAATAAACACAGCTATGCATGAATCAAATGCTGTATTTACAAAAGATGGAAAAACCATGTTTTTCACCAGAAATAATTATAAAAAAGGCAGACGCGGAAAAAATAAAGATAAAGTTTCCAATTTACAGTTGTTTAGAGCTTCATGGCATAACGGAAAATGGACAAATATAATTTCGTTACCTTTTAACAATGACAATTATTCAACAGAACATCCAGCATTAAGCATGGATGAAAAAACATTGTATTTTGCTTCGGATATGCCAGGAACATTGGGTTCATTTGATATTTTTTCAGTAGAAATTTTCGGAGATACTTTTGGGGTACCTGTTAATCTAGGTACTACGATTAATACTGCTCGAAAAGAGCAATTTCCATTTGTTTCAAAAGACAATAAATTGTATTTTTCATCAAATGGACATGAAGGCTTCGGTGCATTAGACGTATTTGTTTCGAATTTACAAAATGGAGTTCCTACGCAAGCTGAAAATGTTGGGTTACCCATAAACTCGGGGTATGATGATTTTGCTTTTTTTATTAATTCAGATATAAAGGAAGGTTTTTTCTCTTCAAACCGCTTAGGAGGTAAAGGCAGTGATGATATTTATTCGTTCACAGAAGAGAAACCATTGATTATTGAAGATTGTAAGCAATATATAACGGGAATTATTACAGATATTGATACTAAATTACCATTAGATAATGTCTTGGTACAATTACTAAACGCTGATGGTGAAATAGTACAAAGTAGCACAACAACTAGCGAAGGTAAATTAAGTTTTGAAGTATTATGTAAATCCACCTATAAAATTACTGCAGAAAAAGAAAATTATACTTCAGCATTCAAAAAAATAGTAGTTAATGCTGAGCGCAAAAAGAATAATGATGCTTCCATGCAAATTAAATCAAATGAGGTAATTAAACGAGAGCAGCAACTTGTTTTAGAGGAAGAAGAGAGAAATAAGCTCACTGCTCTAGCTTTGCAACAAGAAAAAGAAAAAGTAGCTCAGGCTGAGAAAATTAAAAGCATAGCGATAAATGCAAAAAGAAATCAAGAATTAGCTGAAGCCAAAAAAATTGAAAAAGTTGCTACTATTTTAGCAAATGAAAAAGATGTTGTAAAAGACAAAGACCGCTTAATTATCAAGACCGATCCTATTTATTTTGATTATAATTTATGGTACATCAGAAAAGACTCTAAAACTATCTTGAATAAAGTTGTTGCTTTGATGAAAAAATATCCAGAAATGATCGTAGAAATAGGTTCCCACACGGATAATAGAGGAAATGAAAAATTTAATAAAGACTTATCTCAAAAAAGAGCACAGGCTACAAGAGATTACTTTTTAGATCAAGGAATTTTACCAAAACAAATTTTTGCAAAAGGATATGGTGAATCAGTTCAAATTATAAAATGTTTTCCTGAAGAGAGCTGTACCGAAGAAGAGCACGAGCTCAACAGAAGAAGTGAATTTGTGATTAAGAGTTTGTAAAAAAAGTATTCATATGAAAATGCCCCAAAAAGTGATATGCTATTTGGGGCATTTTTCATTAAATTTATTTGGTTAAAATTGAATTTTAAATAATAACGATTTTGTTTTTTATTGCATAAAGTACAAGGCCAATTCTAGTTTTAATTTCAAGTTTTTCAAATAGGACCTCTCTATAACCATCGATTGTTTTTGGACTTAGACACATTTCGTCTGCAATTTCCTTGTATGTTTTTTCTGTACAGGCTAGTTTTAAGAAAATCAGCTCTTTTTCTTTTAGAATGATTTTTTTACTGTCATTATCAATTCGATTAATCAAAATAGATGAAACTAACTCAGTAAAATAAAAGCCTTTTTCAATTACCGCAATGATTGCTTCTTGAAAAATTTTTGGGCTAGTATCTTTTAGTAAATATCCTTTTGCACCATTGGTAATCATTTTTATGATGGTTTCATCGTCATTGTTTACTGAGAGGGCTATAACATTCAAGTTGGGTTGGTTTTCCTTTATCCATTTAATGGTGCTTAATCCATCTAAGATGGGCATATTAACATCCAAAAGTACAAGATCAACATTGGTGTCAGGGTTTTCTTGAAGATGATTAATAAATTCTTTGCCATTCTCGAAGCTATTAACCACTTCAAAATCATCAAAACTATTTATTAAGAGTTTTAAAGATTGAGAAAAGAGTAGATGATCATCTACAATAATTATTTTATTGGTAGTCTTCATGATTTGTGGTTAAAGGATAAATTAACTTAATTGAGGTGCCATTATTATTGGAATGTATATCTACTGATGCTCCAATAAGTTGAGCTCTTAGTTTCATGTTGTTCAATCCAGAACCGGTAGATAATTCATTGGTATTGTATCCAATTCCGAAATCTGTTAAGGTTAATAGGAAATGATCTTTTGAAGTTTGAATTGTTATTTCAAAGGTTTCACTATGTGAATGTTTTAAACTATTGTGAATGGCTTCTTGAAAAATTCGGTAAATAAATAATTCATGTTCAAAATGTATTTGGGGTGAAATGCCATCCCAATTTAAAATACATTTGATTTTCTTTAATTTTTTAATTTTATCTAAGTCTAGCTGTATAGCTTCAATGAAATTGCATTGCAAGGTGTTTTCTTTATTAATTATTCGCGATAAAATTCTAATTTCATCCAGCGCGTTTGCAATGATATCTTTTAGATTATTAAGTTCTTTGGGTTTAACAATTTTATTTTCATCCTGCAGGAATAAGTTCAATTGCATTATGGCCACAGATAGTATTTGGCCAATATTATCATGAAGTTCTTTACTAATTTCGGACAAGGTTTGATCTTTGATTTCTATCCTTGTTTTTACTAGTTCAGATTGAAAGTAGTGCTTAGATTTCATTTGTTCAATCAAAAAAGAATTCTTTTTCTTTGAAAAATAAAAGAACAAAGTCAGTAGTATTACAATTAATGTAAAGAAAATTATACTAAGTGAAATAATTAATAG
>NZ_MTCA01000402.1:0-1064 GCF_002150205.1 Flavobacterium sp. FPG59
GAATAAAATAATCCCTTTTTTGTTATTTTTTATTTGTGGAATTGTTCATTCGCAACAGTTGAACTGTACAGTTACGGTTGATTCACAACGATTGAGTGTCACCAATCAACAAGTTTTTAAAACACTGCAAACCTCATTAAATGAATTTGTAAACAAAACAGATTGGACAGGACAACCCATGAAGCAAGTTGAAAAAATAAACTGCTCTATGTATATTACTATACTTTCTAATAGTGCAGATCAGTTTACAGCAAGCATACAAGTCCAGTCTTCAAGACCAACTTTTAATTCTACATACGCATCCCCAGTTTTTAATTTCAACGATAAAGATTTTAATTTTAGATATACCGAGTTTGAAAATTTATTTTTCAATCCAGCTTCATTTGATTCAAACTTGGTGTCAGTTGTGGCTTTTTATAGCTATTTAATTTTAGGATTAGATGCAGATTCGTTTGTGTTAGAATCAGGTAATCCAAATTTAGAAATTGCTCAAAATATTTGTAACGTAGCACAACAAAGTGGTGCTCGAGGTTGGAGTCAAGCTGATGGGAATCAAAACCGCTTTTTTTTAATAAACGATTTATTAGCTCCTCCCTTTAAACAAATTAGAGAGACAATGCTGGATTATCATCTAGGTCTTGATATAATGAGTCAGGATTTGAAACTTGGTAAAGAAAAAGTAAAACTTGCACTATCTGGTTTGTCTAAACTTAGTGGATCACGACCAAATGCTTTTTTAACCCGTGTTTTTTTTGACGCCAAATCAGATGAAATTGTATCCATATTTTCAGGTGGTCCTAGCATTCCTATTTCAGATTTAGTTGATGGTCTCAACAAAACGTCACCATTGAATTCAAGTAAATGGTCTTCTATTAAATTCTAGGGTTTACTATATTTGTACACCTATTTCCAAATAACAATTACATGATAACGTCACTTTCTATAAAAAACTATGCTTTAATAGAGAAATTAACTATTGATTTTTCTAGCGGTTTTTCTATTATAACAGGAGAAACAGGAGCAGGTAAATCTATAATTTTAGGTGCTCTAGGTCTTGTTTTAGG
>NZ_MTCA01000309.1:0-2772 GCF_002150205.1 Flavobacterium sp. FPG59
TTTTATAAACGCCTCTTACAATAAGTTTTTTATTCTGAAACAGAACTTCTTTTCCTAAAGCAGTTTCTTTTCCAAAAAGCTGCAAAGCTAAATCTTCTGACAAGCTGATACTATTTTCATCTGGTAACGCTGATTTTTGGTTTCCTTCAATAAATTCAAAAGGGAAAAATTCAAAAAAATTCTTTTGTGCTAATACGATTTTGCTCGATTGCACTTTCTTATTTTTAAACCGAATTAGATCGCTTTCATAATTTCCACTTAAATAACAATACGATGCTACTTCTGAGCATTTCTCTTTTATCGCAGCCCCTATTGGAGCTGAACTCGATGCCCAAAATGTATTTTCGCTCATTTGATTAGCGACCAAAAACACATTTTCTTTATTAGGATTCCAAGCATCATAACTTTGTTCGTCATTCCAGTATAAAATGGCGAAAATCACGCTTGCAATACCAATGCTCAAACCCAAAACGTTGAGAAAAGAAAACAATTTGTTTTGCTTTAAGTGATAAATAAATATTTTTATCCAGTTGAGAATCATAACTTTTTTGATTGATTTAATTTTGATTTGATTGATGAAAAATTAATGATGTTTACAAAAGTATTTTGCAAAGCAGCTCAAAAACGATTGTGACGATTGATATGAGGATGGTTATCATTTTTATACTTTAAAAACATCAACATTTCTTTGATTTGTTTTTTCAGAAATGACCGCTCCATCTTTCATTAGAATCGTTTTCTGCGAAAAAGAAGCATCATAATCAGAATGTGTAACCATTAATATTGTGGCACCGTTGGCATGCAGATCGGTCAATAATTCCATTACTTCATTTCCATTTTTACTGTCCAGATTTCCTGTAGGCTCATCAGCAAGAATGATTTTTGGGTCGTTTATTAAGGCTCTTGCTACGGCTACACGCTGTTGCTGTCCTCCAGAAAGCTGTTGCGGATAATGTTTCAATCGGTGGGAAATTCCTAATTTATCAGCGATTGCTTCTACTCTTTTCTTTCTGTCAGAGGATGGAACTTTATTGTAAATCAGCGGCAATTCGATATTGTCATAAACTGATAATTCGTCTATCAGGTTGAAATTCTGAAAAATAAAGCCAATATTTTCTTTTCTGGCTTTCGATTTTTCTTTCTCTTTCAGCCCAATCATTTCTTGATTAAGTAACTGATAGCTCCCGCTCGAAGCGCTGTCTAGCAACCCAACAATATTCAATAAAGTGGACTTCCCGCTTCCCGATGGCCCCATAATCGAAACAAAATCACCTTGATTAATGGTTAATGAAATTTCGCTTAATGCCATGGTCTCCACTTCTTCGGTTCTAAATACTCTTGAAAGATTTTTAATTGTGATCATACTATTCGTTTTTTGATTGATGTTTATTGTTTCTCTTTATTCTTTACTCTTTACTCTTTCTTCTATGCTCTTTCTTCTATACTCTTTTACTTATTCCAAATTCAAAACTTCGACTTCTTTATAGTCTTTATACGATGAGGTAATTACTTTTTCACCTGCTTTCAATCCGCCGAGTATTTCATAATATAATGGATTTTCTCTGCCCAATTTAATTGTTCTTCTCTCTGCTTTGTTGCCATTGACTACAAAAATCCATTTCCCGCTCGTTTCTTCGTTAAAGCTTCCTTTAGAAAGGACTACCGTCTTGGTTTTTTCTGACAGGTTTAATTTTACGCCAAAACTCAATCCTTGTTTTAAATCTAATTTTTCAGTTGAAACAAAATCCAATTCTAATTGAAACCTTCCGTTTTTAATTTCCGGAATCACTTTGGTTATTTGAACTTCGATGGATTTGTTTTCAAAATCTACTGCTCCTTTTTGTTGCGCTGCAATTTTATCCAAATAAAATTCATCGATGTCTGCTATCAATTTATAGCCTTTCCTATCATCAATAGAACCAATACTTGTATTTTGCGCATAGGTTTTCCCAAGAATAGGTTCAAAGGAAGAAAGTCTTCCAGAAATTGGCGCTGTGATAAGGAAATTTTTTTTATTCATTCTCAAAATATCCAAACTTTTATTCATGAAACCAATGGATTGATTCAATTGTCCAATCTGGACTTGATTTGCTAATTTTTCTTTTTTGACACTTTTTTTGATAATATTCATACGCTCTTTTTGAAAACGATAATTTTCTTGGGTCTTTTCCCATTCATTTTTAGAAAGTATTTCCTGTTCAAAAAGTTTTTGATCCAATTCAAATGAGTTTTTGGCATCCAAATAATCGTGTTCAATAGCAATCAAGTCTTTTTCTAAATTCAATTCCTGATTTCTCAAATCGAGTTTGGCTTTGTTCAAATTATTGATTTGTTCAATAATGGCCGTTTCCTGTTGCATGTACGACAGTTCTGCATTGGGATTGTACAATCGTGCCAATGGTTGTCCTTTTATAACCATGTCACCGTTTTCGACAAATATTTCCTGAATGGCTCCGCCTTCAATGATATTCACTAACATTGAATTTATAGGAACTACTTTTGCCTGAAATGACATAAAATCTTCGAAAAAATTATTTTCAACGGTCTTAATCGTAATTTCAACTTTTTTTACGTTCAAACTTCTTTTTTTGGTAGCTGATGTAAAAACAAAATACCCAAAGAGTAAGATAATTGGCAAAACGATTAAAAGATACTTATTTTTGTTAGTTTTACGTACGATTTTGGTGTCCATTGCTTATTGTTTGTATAGTCTATTAGGATAATCGTACCAGAAAATTAAAAACTATAATAATCTTATTATCAGGTTTTTAA
>NZ_MTCA01000257.1:0-4007 GCF_002150205.1 Flavobacterium sp. FPG59
TAGAAGCCTTAAATTATTATAAACAAGCAATTGTTGTTCAAGAAGAGTTCAAAGATATGAAAATGACTGCAGGAACCTCTCAAAATATTGGTGCAATATATTCACAAGTAGAAGATTATCCAAATGCACTTAAATACTTTAGTAAATCTTATTTGATTTATAAAAATAGTACTGATTTAAGAGCAATCTCTCAAAACTTAAATGCGTCTGGGATTGTTTATATAAAATTATCCAATTACCCAAAAGCACTAAAAAATTTAAACCAAGCATTAGAGAATGCAAACCAAATAAATGATAAACAATTAAAAATTGAAATTTTATCGAGTTTAGGCGAATTGTTTTTTAAACAATCAAATTTTGAACGTGCATTATTTAATTACAATCTTTCTTTAAAATATGCTACCGAAATCAATAGTCTACAATATATAAGCATAGCAGAAGTTGCGCTTGGAAAAATACTGAATAATTTAGGTAAAAATAAGCAAGCAATTACAAAATGTTTAAAAGGTTATAGTACCGCCCAAAAAATAGGAGCTATATCTGTAAAAAAAGAGGCATGTGATTGTCTTTATAAAGCTTATAAATCTAGTCAAAATGATAAATTGGCTCTTCATTTTTATGAAAAATCAATAAATTTTAAGGACAGTTTAAAATCTGGCGAAACTTCAAATAAAATGATGAATATGGAGTTTCAACGTCAACAGTTACTAGATAGTATCTCTCATGTAAATAAGGAACATGCTGTTGAAATCAAACATAAGGAAGAAGTTCAAAAAAAGGAAACGCAACGCAATATTATCATTATCTCATTAGGCTTTATTGTTCTTGTAGCTCTTGGATTATGGAATAGATTAAACTATACTCGAAAATCTAAAATTGCTTTAAAAATTGAAAAAGACCTCTCTGAAGAGCTATTGCTAAATATTTTACCTGAAGAAATTGCACAAGAATTAAAAGAAAAGGGTTTTGTAAATGCACAAGACTTTAATTTAGTTTCGATCCTTTTTTCAGATTTTAAATCCTTTACTCAAACTGCCGAGAAAATGTCTCCTCAAAATTTAGTTGAAGAAATAAATACCTGTTTCAAAGCTTTTGATTTAATCACTGAAAAATACAAAATTGAAAAAATTAAAACAATAGGTGATTCTTATATGGCAGCTGGTGGTATCCCCAAACCTGATAAAGAATCTTTAACAAATATTGTACTAGCAGGACTAGAAATGCAGGATTTTATGTCTAAAAGAAAAATTAATAACGAAGCGAATAATAATCCTGCCTTTGAGATGCGATTAGGAATTCATGCAGGACCCATTGTAGCTGGTATCGTAGGAATAAAAAAGTTTCAATATGATGTGTGGGGCGATACGGTGAATACGGCTAGCAGAATTGAAAGCAATGGAATTGTAGGTAAAGTAAATATAAGCGAATCACTATATGATTTAATCAAGGATGATGAATCTTTTGTTTTTCAATACCGCGGCAACATCCACGCAAAAGGGAAGGGAGAAATCAAAATGTATTTTGTTGAAAAGAATCCTGATTATTTCCAACTAAATAACCACTAGTAATAAAACCAATTTTCAAATTCAATTTTGTCAGTCTAATTGTCAGTTTTACAGGAATTAGATACTTTAAATTTACATCAATGAAAAAGCAAATAAAAGATCAGTAAGAAATGATCTTTTTGATTAAGCTTTTTTAAATGATAAACTGTTCTTGAATTTATTGTGCTTAATGTCGGGTCTAAATTATTGAAAATGATTTAATTGTTGATTTTGACATACTATGTTTTATCAGCTTATTTGGCAATTTCATCAGAATTTGACACACTAATTTTACATTAATAAAATAGAACGGATTATGAAGCTAAAGCAAAATGAAGTTCACATTTTATAGTTTGTGAAGAGTGCAACTAAGATGTTTTTTTTTGTCGGTTTATTTGGCAATTTCATCAGAAATAGACTTGCTAATTTTACATTAATAACGAGAATGATTTAAAGAGTAAAAGCAAAATCAGGTTTGTGATTTATGATTTAACAGATTGCAACTAGGATGTTTTTTTTGTCGGTTTTTTTGGCAATTTTGTCGCAAACAGATCAGCTAATTTTACATTAATTAAGAAATTGAGTCATGGGACAAAATAAAAATAAAGAAGAAGTTTTACGATTAATAATCTCAAAAGCATGGGAAGATATTGATTTTAGAAAAAACTTAATAAGTGATCCAATAATAGCAATTGAGAATCTTACAGGAGCAAAAATCATATTGCCAGAAGGTAAAACACTAGTGGTAAACGATCAAACGGATAAATCAAAGGTTTACATGAATATTCCAGTTGAACCTAGTATGGAAGATATAGAACTTAATGAAGAGCAATTAGAAATTATTGCGGGAGGTGGACAAACGGTATGGGCTGATTTAGTAAATAATTTATTTCCAGAATTGAAAGATATTATTAAAATCTAACTTCTTTATAATCAAAAAATAAATAAATATGGAATTCACACAAGATCAAAAACTGTACGCAGAAATTGTACAAAAAGCATGGGAAGATAAGAGTTTCAAAGATGAGTTAATGAATAACCCAATAGCTGCAATTGAAAGATTGACTGGAAAAAAAATCAACCTGCCACTTGGAAAAAAAATGGTTGTAAGAGATCAAACAGATGAGTCTACGGTATATATTAATATACCTGCTAAAGTAGATTTTGAGAACATGGAATTAAATGAAGAGCAGTTAGAAGCTGTTGCAGGTGGCAAGTCACCAATTAAAGACTTTCTACTCTTTATATGCCCTACTTTAACCGTATAAAAAGTAAACTATTAAAAACTATAAAATTAATTAAATGGAATTTACGCAAGAACAAAAATTGTACGCAGAGATTGTGCAAAAAGCATGGGAAGATGCTTCATTTAAACAAGAATTAATAGCAAATCCTGTTGCTGCAATAGAAAAATTGACTGGAAAAAAAATGAATCTTCCAGAAGGTAAAACATTAGTAGTAATAGATCAAACGGATGAATCTACTGTTTACATAAATATTCCTGCGGTACAAAAAAAAGTGGATGATGTTGAATTGAATGAAGAGCAATTAGAAGCAGTTGCTGGTGGAATTGATGGTCTTGGTGGTTGTGTTCCAACTTTTCCTACTCCTTGGATCCCAACTTTTCCACAACTAGATTTAATCTAATTAATAATTATAAAAATTAATTATATAGAATTTACACCAAAACAAAAACTCTATGCGGAAATTGTGCAATAAGCATGGGAAGATACTGAGTTTAAAAAAAGAGTTAATTGCTAATCCTGCTGCAGCAATTGAAAAGACAGTTTACATCAACATTCCTGCAAAAGCAGAAGTTGATACAGAATTGAACGAAGAACAATTAGAATCCGTAGTATGGTATTATATGTTTTTGTGAGCTTAAATATCATAAATCTTGGATCCATTAAATAAATAATATTAACAACAATTTAAACAAATAAAAATCAAATAAATTATAAACAATTAAATCTTAAATTATGAATTTAGTAGAATTACAGAAGAAAGCAGAGAGTAACTTGCAAAAAATTTATGCAAAAGCATGGGAAGACGAGTCATTTAAGCAAAGTTTAATTGAAGATCCAGTTACCACGCTTACTAGGATCACGAAAGGAGAATTTAAACTTGAAGGACTAAAAATTCAGGTGAATGATCAAACAGATACTTCTACCTTGTACATTAACATTCCTGCCAATCCACAGGATTTAGATATGGACTTCGATATGGAATTGACGGAAGAAGATTTGGAACTTGTTGCAGGTGGTGGTAAGGTTCATGTAAAAGGAAGTTATGCTTGGGGTTTAATAGATATTGATATTCTAGTTGAGTGGTAGTTAGAAATACCTTTAAAAATATAGCACATAAGGCAAGATTACTCTGTTTTATGTGCTTATTTTTATAAGCATAAATCATTTATATTTTTGGAATAATTTGATTCTTGAGAATACAATAATGTTAGAATTG
>NZ_MTCA01000149.1:0-7707 GCF_002150205.1 Flavobacterium sp. FPG59
ACTATGTTTTAGTCAAGAACCAAGTTCGGAAATTCAATTTTATTAACTAAACAGTTGGGGTAAAAAAATGAATATTAGTAGCCTCACAATTAAACTAATTATATAAAAATGACTATTTTGAATATACCATATTTTACTGGAGGTTTGTCGCATATGCTTCCATTACTTGCACTTAATAATAGATATAATAAAAGTTTGAATAGTTATTTCTTGGTTCATAGTAACCTACAAGGCTTTTTGAAAGGGAAAGGTGTAAATTGTGTACCTATAGATTATTTTGGAGATCAAACTGAGTATCCAGGCGATAGTAAGCAAGCCATAGAATATGTTATAAAAAAAGAAAAAGAGGCTTATGAAAAAATTAAACCCACTTTAATAATAGAGGACTGTTCGCTTACTTCTCCTCTTATAGCAGAAAAGAACAATGTGCCTAGAATCTCTATTCAGCGGACAGGATTCTTTAGATCAATAGATAAAAGTTATAGAAATCCTGACCATCTTCATTCTCTGCAAAAGGGGGACTTTGCAGTACTTTCATTAGCCGATTCTACAAATGCTGTTTCAAAATTATTAGAAAATAGTAAGCTTGAACAAAACAATTTTAGCAGCTATCGTAGTGCCAAGGCAAAAATAATTCCTGGCATACCCTCTATTGAATGCCTTCCTGACGACATAGAAGACAGACAATCATATTTCTATTCTGGGCCTTTAATTGTTAAGGATAAACCTTCAAGAAACTTATTGATCAGATTGGGGATATTTTTTGAATTAAATAAAAATAAACCTGTAGTTTTTGTTACAACAGGTACGATTGATAAAACTCCTGTTGAAAAATATATTGAATACTTTGCAAAACGTAATTATGCCGTAATAACAACTAATAATTGTGAAATAAGCGAAGAATATAAACAAAATGTTTTTTACAATGAACTACTCCCTTTGAATTACATCTGCGAAATATCAGACTTAGTTATACATCAGTGTGGCTCAGGAATGTACCATTATCCAATAATGACAAAAACAGCATTTCTAACAATTGGAACCCAGTGTTATGACCGTGAAGACATTGCACAAAGGTTGCAGAAACTTGGTGTTTCTGGTCATATACCTCACCCAGATGACAATCCTGATTATTGGAATATTTTTATTAAACTAATGAACAAGTTTGAAAAAAACACATTAACAGATTATGTTATGATGAATAGACTAAAAAATGAAATAGATAAAACAATGGCAAATTTTCGAATGGAAGAAGTTATAAAATATGCACTAGCTAAATAATACATTCACTTTATTGTTGTTAGAGATCACACAGATACTTCTACGTTGTATCTTAACATACCTCCCAATCCAAAGGATTTAGATATAGAATTGACTGAAGAAGATCTGGAATTTGTGACTTTTTTTGCTCGTTTTTTCGGTAAAGCGATGTGTGTAATTAAATGGCTCTAAGCTTTAATTTATGATTTTTAACAATCACTTAATATAATAACGCTCTGGCTATGCCAAGTTAGGGCTGTATCAATAATTTAAATAAAATTCGACTTACAATGAAAATAATACTTAAAATTTTAATGTGTGTATTACTATCTATTATTTTAGCTGTAGTTATTTGGATATTACTTCCGAACCCTGAATCAGATTTTGATGACACTCCAAGAAAATCGACCGAATATTGGGAATTAAGTACTGGATCAAAAATTGCGTACACACAACTGAAATCAGATGCTGATTCAATCAAATCAACAATTATTTACCTTCATGGCGGTCCAGGCGGTTATATAGATAATTCAGTTATTGAAACATTTAGGGAAATATCGAAACAAGGCTATAATGTTTATTTATATGACCAGATAGGATGTGGTTTATCTGAAAGACTTAAAAATCCGGATGAATATACTGTTGAGCGTCATTCACAAGATTTAAAAGAAATATTAGAAAAAATAAATGCACCTAATATAACTTTGGTTGGACAATCTTGGGGAGGTTTCCTAGCATCATATTTTGTAGCTAATAACCCAAGTTTAGTAACAAAATTAGTTTTAACCTCTCCAGGTCAAATCTGTCCTATTGATTCTTCAAAGTATAATAAATTTGATTCTTCAGATTACATTTATAAACTTACAAGTATTGAAGATCGAATTGATAAAATTAATTTAAAAATAAATGATTTTAGTTTTAGAGAAATTATTTGGGTAACGTTAGCAAATCTTACTAAAAATACTAGAATGATAACTGATAATAAAGTTGACGGTATTCTACATAAGGTTTCTAAAATATTCGTAAAAGGTATGGTTTGTGACTCAACCAAAGTTTCAATACCGACTGGAAGACCAGGTATGTATTGCTCCATGTTCACAAAAAAATCCTGCGAAGATGTTCCTAAAAATATAAGAGACAAAATGAAAAAGTATGATAAACCAGTTCTTATACTAAAACCAGAATGTGATTATTTAGATTGGGAATTTGCTCACGAATACAAGGAACTATATCCCAACTCTGAATTAAAGGTAATTATAAATTCAGGTCATTCCATATTCATTGAAAACCGAAAAGATTATGTTTTTGAAATAATAAACTTTATAGAATCGGGTATACAATAAAAGTACCCAAGTTTTGAATAAATAATAATGTTATAGAATAAAAAAAACAATGACAGATTGCCTAAATTGTAACGCAGCTACTGTATATAATTTTTGCCCATTTTGTGGGCAAAAATCATCTACAAAAAGATTTTCTATGAAACATTTTGTTCTTCATGACTTTATTCATGGCGTGTTTCATTTAGATAAAGGTTTTTTATTTACTGTGAAGGAATTAGTAACTAGACCTGGCCATAGTGTTCGAGAATATATACAAGGTAAAAGAGTTGATCACTTTAATTATTTTACATGCTTTATTCTACTCCTTGCAGTAGGTCATTTCATTGGGAGTTATGCGCAAATTACAGCTGATCAATTATTTGAAGATGGTAAAATGTCGGGATTTCATAAAGTGGCAAAAGATTTTGCTAAATTTATTGTATTAGCCACTGTACCCTTTTATGCGTTTGCTAGTTTTTGCGTCTTTAAAAAAGCTAAATTAAATTACATAGAACATCTTGTAATGGCTATGTATTTAATGAATGGGATATTGATATTAGGTTTATTTTTTACAAGCTTAAGAGTCTTTTACGGGAACATAAAGGTCATGAGAGAATTAAATTTGTTTAATCCTTTGTTAGAGTTCATTTATATGTGCTTTTTTTTCTATCAATTTTTTTCAAAATTTCAATACAAAAAAAGTACTCTTTTTATCTTGATTATACTTAATACGTGTCTTTTACTTATTCTAAAAGGATTAGTAAATTTTACTGTTGATCAAATAGGAACGGCATACTTTAAGTAAGATTATCGTTTGTAGTGAATCTAATCGTGATTTGTAAATTAAATTGGATTCATATAGTTAGCAACACTTAAGTAATCAATTTTAAATCTGAGTTCTTTAATGATTTTTAATTGAAGGCTCACCTACTTTCTTATTGTTGTTTTTTGATTTCAATTTTCACAAATTTTTAGCTTTAATAGTACCGTTAAAACAGTTTGTTCCTATTGATTAATAGTTAAAAATTTACAGGTTATACTTTTAGGTCGGTTTTAAAATACTTAAAGAAGCTTCTGATTACAGTGTTTTCCGGTATCTATACTTAGAATCATACATACTTTAAGATGCTTTTTATAGGCTTTTAATGAATATAGGAAGTTTTTGTTAGGATTTTAAATACCTGTGCCAGATTGAAAAATCGAGACTTCTTCTATATTTCAGTTTAACTCCTATCTCACCTTGTTCTAAAGTAGTATTACTTCATCTATTTGATGAAACAGTAGGATTGATATTTTGGCTGATAAAAGCTTTGTTTTAAATACAACTTGGGCTTGTTTAATCCAGTTCTAACTGCAATATCAATGAAATTTTACACTTTTTCATTACACTTTTTCATTACACTTTTTGTTGCAACCTTCCAATACTTCCTTGTTTTTACACACTAAAAAGTTTCTTTATTGTTTGAAGTAATTTGGTTGTTTTTTATGGGGCATGTATCTTCTTTCTCCAAGATTCATACTTAATTTTTTTTAGAAAAATTCCATCTTCAAATACCTCCAAACATCTCCATTAATTTTCAGTATTATATAACATTGATGATGTTATGTTTATGTTTCATTGCTTAGAGACTGTCTACAGTGCTTTAGCGCTAATTAATCAAAGCTACATTTCATTCTGAAAATGATATTGTTTTTTACCAGAAACATCTGGAACTAGTTCGAAAGACAGATACCCTTAAAAGTACGAATTTTAACATTTTTTACACTTTTAGGTTAAAGCCAAACTTTAGAATCATTATAGATTTGTAGTGTAATATTACAAGAACAAGGAATTCTTGATTAGCAATTTCAATAATGAAATAGCTTCAAAAAACAATGATTCAAAAAACTATTATTAAACATAAATCAAAAAGACCATGAAACATTTATTTTATTGTATAGCCATTCTCGCCCTAGTTGTTAGTTTAAATTCTTGTACTGCTGACGAAATTGAAACAGAAAAACCTAAAGTTCAAGTACAAGCTCAAGATGATGTTGATCCAAAAAATACAAGTGGTGGTATAATACCACCAAAGAAATAATATAGCTATAATAAAACGTTATTAAGAGGTTATTATCTGAATTGATGTCCCTTTTATTGAATCAAAAAGTATAAAAAATGTACTTTTACAATTATTTTAATTCTTCAGTATTGAAACTATTTTACATAGCATTGATTTTTAGTCTATTTTTTTTGGGGTGCCAGCGTAAAGATGAAAAATTTTACGCTCCGACCACTAGTAATGTAGATTCCTTAATTTCAAATTCCAGAGACAAAACCAAAACTAAAAAGGAAAGACTAGAAAAGGCATTATTAGCTTTTAAAATTATTGAAAACAATAATGCTTTAATAGTTTCCTCCGACTATTATTTTGAATTGGCAGATTCGTTTTCACAGCTTGGAGAAAGCCATACTAGTCTTTGCTTATTGCAAAAATTGTATCGCAAATCAATTTTATTAAAAGATAATGAAGGCATTCAAAATGCAAGCTACAGTATTGCAGGTGTGTACAATAATGAAACAAAATATGATTCAGCCTATTATTATTACACAAAATCTGAAAAAGTCATTTTAAAAGAAAAAAATGACAATTTGCTAGGAAACGTTAAAATCCAAAAAGCAGAAATTTTATCATTTAGGAATGATTATATTGGAACCGAAAAACTAGCCATTGAGGCATTAAAAATTGGCATTGCTAAAGAAAACAATTTATTGATTTATAATTGTTATCTTACTTTAGGTACTGCACTCATGGGTTTAAAGAATTATGACAAATCATTAGACTATAACAATAAAGCTATTGAAGCCTCTGAATATCTAAAATCAGAATCAATGTATTTGTCATATAAATGCCAACCCTATAATCAAATTGCAAATATTTATGTAAAAACCCAAAATTATAGTAAAGCTATTGAATTTGCAAAACAGGGATTAGCTTTAGCTGATTTTAAAAAAATAGATCCTCCAATTTATTGTTATCTTATCAATAAATTGGCTTACTCTAAATTTAAACTGGGTGATAAATCATCATTTAAGCAATTTGAAGAAACTTTAAGAATTGGGGACAGCATTGGAAGTACACCTATTCAGATAACTTCTAAAATTTATTTAGGCGAATATTATTTAAATCAAAAAAACGATTCAAAAGCGAATTACTACTTAAAAGAAGCGCAATTGCAAGCACACAGAAATAATCTTTTTGAAGACGAACTCACAATTCTTAAATTTTTAGCTGTAGTCAATCCTCAAGAGGAATCCTTTTTTTCAAATAAATATATTCATCTTACTGATAGTCTTCAAGATGTAGAGCGTACCTCTCGAGATAAATATGCCCGAATTGAGTTTGAGACTGACCAAATAGCTCAAGAAAAAAAAGTAGTTGAGGATAAAAAAAATGAAATTTCTAAACAGTTTTATTTATATGCTGCTTTAAGTGGATTTATATTGCTAGTATTACTATTTGTGTTATCTATCAAAAACAAAAACATTAAACTTGAAAAATTGTTCCGTAAACAGGAGCAAGCTCTTAATGATTCACAGATATATAATTTGATACTTTCAAATCAACAAAAAATTGAAGAGGGTAAGCTTATTGAAAAGCAACGAATTTCCAGGGATCTCCATGATGGAATAATTGGAAAATTGTCTGCAATACGAATGAATTTATATGAAATTAAATACGATCAATCTCCAGAATCCATAAAAAAGCATTTAGATCATATTGCGGGTATGAAAGATATTGAAGAGGAAATTAGAAACCTTACACACGATTTAAATACTACTGTTTTTTCAGGCTCTGATGATTTTGAAGCTATGATTAAAGCTTTATTCACAGAATTAAATCTAAATTTAGCAGCTAAAATAAGCATAGAAGTTGATCCAAGAATAGTATGGTCTGTTATTGATAAAAATGTAAAAATGAATCTTTACAGAATTTTTCAAGAGGCATTGCAAAACATTAATAAATATGCAGACGCTAATTTAATAACGATTGCAATTACTAAAAATGAAACAAGTATAGGAGTTCAAATTGCTGATAATGGGAAGGGTTTTGAAATACAGCAAATAAAAAAAGGAATTGGTTTAAAAAATATGGAATATCGCACCATGGAGCTTAATGGACAATTCTCAATAGAATCTAAACAAAATATAGGAACAAAAATAAATTTGTCAATCCCGATAGAATTCAATAGATTTGAGTTTTAAATATTTATGACAAAAAAAATATTAATAGTTGAAGATCACCCTTCAATGATAACTGCTTATCAGACTATTCTTTCGCACAATAGATTGGGCCATGATTTAGAGTTTTATTCAGCTAATAATTGTGAATCAGCATATGAATGCATTTCAAATGAAATTAATACAATTTCTTTTGATTTGGTTATGCTCGATTATAGTTTACCTCCTTTTCCTGATAAAAATATATTTAATGGAGGTGATTTAGCAGTTTTAGTTCATAAATATATTCCTTCAGCAAAAACGCTTATTATAACCTCGCATTTTGAAAGTGTAATTTTGTACAATATATATCAAAAAACAAAAGTCAATGGAATTTTGGTAAAAACAGATTTTGACGATGAGGAATTGCTATCGGCCTACGATAAAATAATAGCTGGTGAAAATTATTTCAGTAAAACTGCTAATAAAGCAAAAACAGATCGTTTATTAGCTGAAGGACATTTTGACACTATTGATCGTCAAATTATAACGTTAATATCTAATGGATGTCAAATAAAAACTATTGCCACAACAATTAAAGTATCAGAAGATACCGTTAAAAAGCGTAAAAGTAAAATAAAGGATATTTTAGGTATTGATAAAGGCAATGACGAAGACATTTTACGGGAGTGTAGGATATTAAGAATGATCTAAATTTTGATGTAAAAATCTCAAAAAAATAGAAGAAACTTTAAAAGAATAAGTTTTGTAAATAACCTGGTTACATAATACGGTATTTCTTGTGTTTTTTCAATTTATTATCCAACCTCATGCTAAATTAACAAAGCTGTATTTCAAATAGATTCTAATAATGTAGATTTTATTTTTTATTGTTTCATTTATCATTTCCCCTCGAATTTAAAC
>NZ_MTCA01000124.1:0-8722 GCF_002150205.1 Flavobacterium sp. FPG59
GTTGGTTCACCGTAAACTAATAATCGATCAATATATTTTTGCAAATGCAGTTGATTGTTAAGAATTACTTTCATAAATATATTATGCGTACCTGTAATTCTGTGAATTTCAAAAATCTCAGGAAATTGATCTAAATTTTCACAAAAAACACTCAATTTTCCGCTGTACAATTTAAACATAATGAAAACCTCAAGTCCGAATCCTAGTTTTGTATTGTCTAATCTTACTCGATATCCTTTGATAACTTCTAAGTCTTCTAGTTTTTGAATGCGTTCTCTAACTGCAGATGGCGAAAGTTCAACTTGCTTGCCAATTTCTACAAATGAATATCGGGCATTTTGTTTTAGACATTCAATAATTTTTAAATCTAATGCATCAACCATAAAAAAGTTTTTAAAATACAAATTTACAATTTAAAAATGTGTTTTTTAACTTTTTTACCATTGAAACCGTTTTTCAAGAAGTTGTTCTTCATTTAATTTTGCAAAATGGATACGATGATGATTTTACTTTCACTTGGAATTTTTACAGGTTTTTTTGTTCAAACAATTACTGGATTTGCTGGCGCTCTCATTGCATTACCTTTTTTATTATTTGCCATGCCATTGCCAGACGCTGTTGGATATTTATCTATTTTTTACATGATTTCTACTCCTATTCATGTTTATAAAGAGTGGCACAACATAAATTTAGATTTATTAAAAAAATTAGCTGTTTCTTCATTTTTTGGTTTGCTTGTAGGTATTGTTGTTTTGGCCTACGGACAACCCGTTATTTTAAAAAAAGCTTTAGGGATTTTCATTATTTTGTTTGTCTTAAATAGTTTGCGTAATGCTAAAGAAATCGAATTGTTTTCTAAAATGAAGTTTCTATTTGGTTTTTTAGGAGGTTTTTTTTCAGGACTTTTCTCAACTGGTGGGCCATTATACTTGATCATTGTTAAAAATGAAACTTCGGATGTGAAGATTATGAGAGCAACCATGTTTGGCGTTCTTGGTTTAATTACGTTATTTAGAATTCCTGTTCTTGCTTTTGAAGGAATATTAACATTTCAACAACTGTATAACTCTCTTTATGTATTGCCTTTTTTCATTTTGGCTTTAGTATTGGGAAAAAAGGTATATCTTTTTTTGAATGATACTATGTTAAAAAAAATCATGCTTTCGCTCTTATTTGTATCTGGATTTGTTTTGCTTTTAAAAAAATAAACAACCGTAGCATCCCATTTATATTGGCTACTTTTGCAAAAAATAAAATATGAAGGTACAAAATGTAATGTCTCGTTCACAATACATCAAATTAATACTAATTTTGGGATCTCTGACGGCTCTTGGTCCTTTTTCAATTGACATGTACCTACCCGGATTTGCGGGTATAGCAAAAGATTTAAATACCACTGTGGCCAATGTTTCCTTGACATTATCCAGTTATTTTATAGGCATATCAGCAGGTCAACTATTATATGGGCCATTATTAGACCGTTTTGGTCGAAAAAAACCTTTATTCATAGGAATGTTGGTTTATATTTTAGCTTCGTTAGGCTGCGTATTTGTTACTGATATTGACACTTTTATTGGACTACGATTTATACAAGCCATAGGTAGTTGTGGCGCAACAGTAGCATCTGTATCAATGGTTAGGGATTTATTTCCTGTGAAAGATATTCCTAAAGTATTTTCAATGTTGATGCTGGTAGTTGGGCTTTCGCCAATGCTAGCGCCTACTATAGGTGGTTATATCACTGAAGATTTTGGCTGGCATACCGTTTTTTTTATTTTGATGTGTATGGGGATTTTAATTTTAATTGCTGCATTGCTTGGATTACCCAATACTTTTGTGCCTGACACTACTATTTCCTTAAAACCTAAACCTATTGTTACTGGATTTATCTCAATACTTAAAGTACCACAATTTTATACCTATGCGTTTGCAGGAGCAGTTGCTTTCTCTGGGTTGTTTACTTATGTGGCTGCCTCTCCTATTATTTTTATGGACATTTATAAAGTAGATGCTAAAACGTATGGTTGGATATTTGCTTTTATGTCTTTGAGCTTTATTAGCGCAAGTCAGTTAAATTCTTTATTGTTAAGAAAATTTAGAAGTGAGTAAATGATAATAGGTGCTTTAGTAGTGCAATCAATAATCTCTATTGTATTTTTATTTCTTGCTCTCAAGGGTTTATTAGGTTTGTATGAAACCATAGCTATGCTTTTTATTTTCTTAGCTTGTTTAGGAATCTCCAATCCAAATACTGCGGGACTGACTCTTGCTCCTTTTGAAAAAAATGCTGGAAGTGCCTCTGCATTAATGGGCGCTATTCAGTTAGGTTTGGGTGCGATGGCATCGTTTGCGGTAGGTTTATTTGTTAAGAATTCCATTTTACCTATGGTTTTTATCTTAACCACTTCTACGATAATTGCACTAATAATCTTGATTTTAGGCAAAAAAAGAATAAAAAAAACTAGTACACCCTCTGTTTAAATTGAGGTAGTACTAGTTGTATGTCTTTTTGCAGAAAAACTATTTTTTTTGTTTTTTGATAGGTTTTTCTAATTTTTGTTGTGCTTCATTTTTAGTTTGTTGCACTTGATTTGCTATTAGTTTTTCAATTAACTCATCCTTAGTTAAATGATGGAAAACCGTTTTTATTTTTTCTTTTAATTCAGCTGCAACCTCATGATTGGGTTTGGTTTTGAAAATTTGTTTTGCCCACAACAAAGTATTGTTCTCTTCAATACTTGCTTTGTTAGGTTTAGCAAAAGGTAAAAATTTAATACCCAATTCTTTTTCAAAGTCAGCAATTTCAACTACTTCTTCTTGTTGTAGCACAGTTAAGGCAAGCCCCTTTGCTCCTGCTCTAGCTGTTCTTCCGCTACGGTGTACATATGCTTCGTATACATCTGGTAAGTGATAATTTACAACATATGAAATTTCTTTAACATCTATTCCTCTAGCTGCAAGATCTGTTGCTACTAGAATATTAATGTGGCCTTCACGAAACTGCTCCATGATTCGATCTCGAATACCTTGAGACAAGCTACCATGTAAGGCACCAGATGAAAATCTATTGATGGCTAAGTTTTTGGCTAATTTATTTACGGCAGCTTTTGTTTTACAAAAAATGATTCCGCGTTGACCCTCTTTTGTAGTAAGAAAATGCATTAAAACATCTAATTTTTCAATAGGATCTACTACAATGTATTGATGATCTATCCCTTGATTACCAATTGTTTCCATGTTAGCGCTTACATGCACAACATTCTTATTCAAATAGTTTTGAATCAATTGCTTAATTGTACCCGGCATAGTTGCCGAAAACAAAAATGTTTTATGTGAACTAGGCAATTGAGCCACAATTTCATCTAAACTTTCTTTTAGAATCGTGACCATTTCATCCGCTTCATCGAGTACTAAGAATCTCGTTTCTTTTAGATTTATGGCATTGCGTTGTATCAAATCAATTAGTCGTCCTGGTGTTGCTACAACAATATGTGTAGGCAAAGTGAGTCTTTCTATTTGAGGTTTTATAGGTATTCCTCCACAAGTTGCAGCTATAGAAACTTCAGGTAGATATTTTGCAAAATCTTCTAAATTTTTAAAGATTTGGTGTCCCAATTCTCTAGTTGGTACTAAAATTACGGCTTGAATGGCAGGTATGCTGGTATCTATTAATTGTAAAATAGGAAGTCCAAACGCAGCTGTTTTTCCAGTACCGGTTTTTGCAATACCCACTAAGTCCTGCTTGTTTGTGAGTAACAATGGAATGGTTTGTACTTGAATTTCAGTAGGAATAACAATTTTCAATTCGGTTATTGCTTTAAGTATCGGTGTTGCTAATCCTAAATCTGAGAATTGTTTTTGCATTTGTATTTGGATTTTGTATTTTAAAATAATAGTTCTTTTGTAACGTAATTTTAGCCCTGATGGGAACGGCATCCTTTTATGGTCTCTTTTTTGAGACCACAAAAGATACAGTGTACAGCAGTATTAGCTCCTAATAAAGAAATTAATCTTCATCAGGTTCATTCATAATTTTTTCTCGGTATTTTTTACCTGTTAATAGAACCAATTTAAGTTTGTAATCATCTACAAGCCATTCTCTATAGTTTTTACTGCACTGACTCAAACATTTTGCATAGCGCTTGATGCGGCACTCAATATCATCATCTAATAATTTACCTAAAGCTTTTGCTTCTTGCAAGGTTTCGGAATTGTCAACGCACATAGACGCATGTTGATCTAATGATTTATCTAAAACTTCCTTTGAACGCAAGTTTTGTTTTATAATTAGTTTATGTTCTTCCTCTACATCAAAAGTTACGACTTCGGTTTTACTGAATTTGGCTCGCACATCTAGAGGCATCGTGTATTTAAAATACATTTCGATTTCAGTGTCGTCTCTTAAATTTTCTAGATAAAACTCAGGAGATTTAAAGATGTGTTGCCAGTTTACAGGTTCACTCCACAGTCCAAAACGGGCTGCATTATTACCTAAATCAATTACATTAAAACTGTCCTTGCCAGGTAATTTTCTAGATCCACGGCCTATCATTTGATAGTATAAAGTAAGGGATTTAGTAGCTCTATTTAAAATAATAGTTTCAACAGTAGGCTCATCAAAACCGGTTGTAAGAATCCCTACAGAGGTTAAAATGGCGTCTGGAGTATGCTTAAACCAATATAAAATGTCTTTTCGTTCCTCATTACTACTGGTATTATCAAGATGTCTTATAGCGTAACCAGCTTCTCTAAATGTTTCATATACATAAAGTGATGTATTGATACCATTATTGAAAATTAAGGTTTTTTTGCCCAATGATTTTTCGGTGTAGGCGTGTAATAATTTTTCTTGCATAGCCATATTGGTATACAAATCATCAGAAGATTTTACGGTGTAATCTCCATTAATACCTACTTTAAGAGAAGTTAAGCCTACATCATAACTATAGGTAATTGCTTTTGCAAGAAAACCTTTTTCTATTAATGAGTTAATGGTATCACCTACTATTAATTCATCATAGCTTTCATGCATGGGTAATTTTATGTTAGAGCTCAATGGCGTAGCAGTTACTCCTAGTATAAAAGCATTCTTGAAAGAACTTAATAATTTTCTGAAAGAGTTGTAGTGCGCCTCATCAATAATAACTAAACCTACATTGTCAAGGTGTAATTTATCATCATTGATACGGTTTTTTAAAGTCTCTACCATGGCAACAAAACAGGAATAATCATTTTGATCTGGCAGTTCTTTTACTTTACTATTGATTATTTTATTTTTTACATCAAAACCTTTAAGCATTTTTGAAGTTTGCTTACACAACTCAATTCTATGTGTTAGCACAACCACTTTTTTATCGTGTTGAGATAAGTAACGACGCACAATCTCTGAAAAAACTACTGTTTTACCACCACCTGTAGGTAATTGATATAACAAATGGTGTTGTGGTGGTGCATTATCTATACGCTCAAAAATGGCATCAATATCGCCTTGTTGGTATGCGTAGAGTTGTTTTTTGTCTTCTATTTCTATTTCTAAGGTGTTTTGGGACATTGCTAATTATTGGATTTTTGCAAAAATACACCTAAAAAACAGTTTAATTGTCAATTTTATTTAAAAAAAACCGCATCTGATTAATTAATTTAAATTAAGGAAACTTTTTAATACTCTAATCGATCCATAATAGCATCAAATTCAGGAGTATTATGCCATTTTTGATCTAATACGTTGTTGTGAATAGCGTTGAGTCTGGATTTAAAATCAGTTAAAATAGCATTTGCAATGAGATAAATTACAGCCTGCTCAAAGGAATTGAACATACTTTTGAAAAATAAATCTTGTTTTATGATGTTCTCTGAAGCAAATGTTTGAGCAATTTCAATATTATACAACATGAGATCAGCTATGACAAATGGGTCAACACCTAAGGCAGTAAAGTGCTTGATGTATTTTTGAGCCACAGAACGTCTCATTTTCGGTCGGCTACGCCTACCCGATTTTTTTACTGGAAAATATTCATAACCAATTTTTAATTTAGCTTCTTTTAATAAACTCTCTTCTTTTGGATTAAAAACGAAATCATAATATACTTTTACGGGACTAAATTTCTCGTACAACTCTATAATTTGCTCTTCAAGTTGCTCTTTAGTCAATTGTGCCACGTATTTTTTTAAATCTCGCTTGCTCATTATCAAAGTTTAGAGAAACAAAAGTAATTTAGTTTTATGATTTAAGCATCTAAAATCAATGTTTATACTTAATTTTGTGTTCAAAATAAAAAATACAAATGCTTAAAATTTTTAAAATCACAGCTATAGTTGAAGGAATTTCAGCTTTATTA
Organism: Flavobacterium sp. FPG59; assembly: GCF_002150205.1. NCBI lineage: Bacteria > Pseudomonadati > Bacteroidota > Flavobacteriia > Flavobacteriales > Flavobacteriaceae > Flavobacterium > Flavobacterium sp. FPG59. Next base: position 6,339 of record NZ_MTCA01000124.1, read on the forward strand.
TTGTTTTTCTTTGCTATGCCAATGAAATATATTTTCAACGATCCTATTTATGTGAAACATATTGGTATGGCTCATGGTGTATTATTTACTGCTTATATAGTTTTAGCTACTATTTTAAAATTTACTGAAAAGTGGGGTTTTAAAAAATATTTTATCATTTGTATTGCTTCGATACCTCCATTTGGAACATTTTACATAGAGCGAAAATACCTGAAAAATGTTTAAATACATCGAGAAAATTTTCACTTTTATATATCCCATTTTACGCAAAATAGGTATGGGTAGTGGCGTAGCTTCGTATTTAAGTTTACTGCTAAATATAATTGTCTTATGTGTACTTTCGTATGTTATTTATATTGTTTTCAGACTTGTACTAGTAACCATTCTAGCTATAGTTGCTCAGAAATCTAAAACCAAGTTTGACGATTTATTGGTATCAAATAAAACCGCAAAATACATTGCGCATTTGATACCGCTTTTATTTATTTACAAATCGGTACCCGTAATTTTAGATCGATTTGAATATTGGGAAGGGATTTTTGCAAAAATAGTTGGTATCTATATTATTGTACTCGTATTATGGATTATCAGAACTATTTTTAATGCGTTACGAGATTATTTAAAACTAAAACCTCGATACAGTGACAAGCCGATAGATAGTTTTATTCAAGTAATCATGATTATGCTTTGGGTTGTGGGTAGCACGTTGATTGTTTCTAAATTATTTGATATTGACAAAAAAGAACTTTTAACCATATTAGGAGCCGTGTCTGCGGTGATTATTTTGATTTTTAGAGACACAATCTTGGGTTTTGTATCGAGTGTGCAAGTTTCTATAAATGATATGGTTCGAATTGGGGATTGGATTACGATGGATAAATTTGGCGCAGACGGAGATGTAATTGAAATCAATTTAGCAACTGTTAAGGTTCGGAATTTTGACAATACTACCACTACAATTCCTACCTATAGTCTAAGTTCAGATTCTTTTCAAAACTGGCGCGGAATGCTCAACTCAGATGGACGAAGAATAAAAAGACACATCTTAATTAAAACAAGTAGCATTCGCTTTCTGGAAGAAGCTGAGCTGGTAGAGTTAAAAAAAATACACCTGATAAGCGATTATATTGACGAACGAAAAAATGAAATTGACTCTTTTAATTTAAAAAATAAAATTGACAAATCACTTGCAATAAACGGTCGAAATTTGACTAATTTAGGTCTTTTTAGAAAATACATCACAGAATATTTATTCAATTATCCTGGACTCAACAAAGATATGCTCATGCTTTGTAGACAATTGCAATCTACAGAGCATGGAGTTCCTCTTGAGGTTTATGCATTTTCTTATGACAAACGTTTTGAAAATTATGAATTTATCATGTCTGATATTTTTGATCACATCATCGCTGCTGTTGGATACTTTGACTTAGAAATATTCGAATCTAAAATTGAATTGAACAATCAATAAAATTGTTTACAACCTGTCTTTTACGTACTCAATAACTGATTTTCCGTGGGGTTTAGGTTTTCCATGCTCATCAACATTAACCATTGTGGTTTGATCAATAGAAATAATGGTTTCTCGAGTCATCATATTACGAGCTTCACATTTTAAAGTAATTGATGTGGTTCCAAACTTGATAACATCTATGCCTATCTCAATTATATCGCCTTGTTTTGCTGAACTCCTAAAATTTATTTCAGACATATATTTGGTTACAATTCTTGGATTTTCTAGCTGCACAATAGTGTATAAAGCTAATTCTTCATCAATCCAAGCAAGCAGTTTCCCGCCAAACAAAGTACCATTGGGATTTAAATCTTCGGGTTTAACCCATTTTCTGGTATGAAATCTCATTTTTATAATTTTATAGGTAAAAATAATACTTTTTTACTTTTATATTTTTTAATTTTAAAGAAAAAATAATGGATACAAGAGATCAATTTATAGCTGAATTTAGAGGAAAAACATTAGGCATTATAACTAGTCAATCCACAACCGAAGAATCCTTTCAGAATGAGGTTTTGAGACCTATTTTAAAACTTCAAAACGAAATGATTTGTAAAGTTTTTCTACATCACCTAAAAAAGAATAAAATAGATTTTAATAGTTTCTCATTAGACAAGAAATTAAAAACTATTGATAATGCAGTTCAAAAAGATATTAAATTTAGAAATTCACTTAAAGGAATAGTTATTGGATTGTTTACAATTTCTGAATATGAAAATTACATTACTAATACATCCAACATTAACAAACGCATGATGAGTATGCTCATAGAGCGATTAAAAAGTCAAATTCAGTTATTAAACATATAATAATTAGGATTTTTTTGTTAAGTATTTTTACAATCAAAAATTTAATTCTTCAGATTTTGTAG
>NZ_MTCA01000047.1:0-19784 GCF_002150205.1 Flavobacterium sp. FPG59
TCTATATATAGCTTTATTTTAAAACACATTGCGTCCTAATATAGTACAAAAAAACCGCCTCGTTCATAACAAGGCGGTTTTAAAATATTTGTAAGAAAGGTTTATACTTTCATGATTTCGGCTTCTTTAACTACTAATAGTTCATCAATTTTTTTGATAAAACTGTTGGTTAAGTTTTGTACTTCTTCTTCCGCACTTTTACAAATGTCTTCTGAGGTACCGTCCTTTTCTAATTTTTTGATTTCGGTATTGGCATCTTTACGCGCATTACGAATCCCTATTTTAGCATCTTCGGCCTCTGACTTTGCTTGTTTGGCTAAATCTCTACGACGATCTTCTGTTAAGGGAGGAACGCTAATAATTACTACATCCCCATTATTCATTGGGTTAAAACCAAGATTAGCAATCATAATTGCTTTTTCAATAGGGTGTAACATGTTTTTTTCAAACGGTTGTAACGTGATGGTTCTAGCATCAGGAACACTGATTTTTGATACTTGAGATAATGGTGTTGCTGATCCGTAATAATCCACAAAAACACTTCCTAACATAGCAGGTGATGCTTTTCCGGCACGAATGTTTAAGAATTCTTTTTCTAAATGAGCAATAGATCCTATCATGGATTCTTGTGTACTATCTAATATAAAATCAATTTCTTCAGTCATAATTTCAGTTTTCAGTTTTCAGTCTCAGTACAGTTTTGCCATTGTAGCAGTTGTTCCTTATGACTGTTTATTATATATTAACTACGGTTCCTATATTGTCTCCTTCGCAAATTTTGAGCAAGTTCCCTACTTTGTTCATGTCAAAAACTACGATTGGTAATTTATTTTCTTGACTTAGTGTAAAAGCCGTTGTGTCCATTACATTCAATCCTTTTTTCAACACGTCTTCAAAAGAAATAAAATCAAATTTTACTGCTGATGCATTTTTTTCTGGATCAGAGTCATACACACCATCAACGCGGGTTCCTTTTAGGATGACATCAGCATTGATTTCAATTCCTCTCAAAACCGCTGCAGTATCTGTTGTGAAATACGGGTTTCCTGTTCCAGCTCCAAAAATTACAATTCTACCTTTTTCAAGGTGTCTGTCGGCTCTTCTCTTAATATAAGGCTCTGCAATAGATTCCATTTTTAAGGCTGTTTGCAAACGGGTTTTCATTCCTTTTTCTTCAAGAGCGCCTTGTAATGCCATTCCGTTTATTACCGTTGCTAGCATCCCCATGTAATCTCCTTGTACTCTGTCCATTCCTGCACTAGCACCAGCTACTCCTCTAAAAATGTTTCCACCACCTATTACAATGGCAATTTCTACTCCTTTGTTATGAATTTGCTTGATTTCGTCAGCATATTCAGCAAGTCTTTTTGGGTCAATTCCGTATTGTAAGTCGCCCATTAAAGCTTCCCCACTTAATTTCAGTAGAATTCTTTTGTATTTCATGTGTGTGTTGCGTTGATTGGTGCAAATATAGAATTTTCTTTTTTTTTAATATAATCTTGATTGTAATTTATAAACTAAGTTTTTCAAAGGATTTTTTTGCAGCTTGGTAGCCAATATTAAATACTTGGTCCATCTTAATTTTACTAGTTTCAAAGGTGCTGTAAAGACATAAATCCTTAGGTTCAATTACCCAATCACACATATTAAATTTATGAATGTTTGAGTTAGCCGAAAGAATGTCAAAGGCGCGTGTAGTAACTGCTTTGATAGAACGTAAATCCTTAGCTTCAATTTTTTGAATGGGACTCACATAAATTCCAATTATGGTTTCACATTGTCCTTGTAAAACATCTGTAGGGAAATGGTTGAGAATGCCGCCATCACTGTAAATATTACCATCAATTTCATATGGGGATAAAATACCAGGAAATGCTGATGAGGCTAATATGGCATCTACAATCTTTGTACTTGGTCCAAAAATTTTGAGTTTGCCTCGTACCATATCTGTGGCTGTAATTTGTACTGGAATTTTCATATCACCTAATGTGGCATCTTTAAAAATAGATTCAAAATAAACTCTAAACGACTCTGAGTCTATCAATCCCGCTTTTTTAAAAGTTAAGTGTTTCCAATGAAAAAGGTAAATAGATTTAAAAAACTCTAAAATTTCTTCGGGGGTTTTACCCCAAGCATAAAGAGCGCCTACAATAGAGCCCGCACTAGTACCTGCTATTTGGCTGGGTTTTATATCTTGCTCTTCTAGAAATTTAATCACGCCTGCATGCGCTAAACCTTTTGAACCTCCTCCCGAAAGAACAAGTCCTATTGATTGTGTTTTGAAATCCATATTCACTATTTGTGCTAAAATTACTCTTTTTTAGAGAATGTAGAATGATATATATCAACTTTAAAAATCAATTTTTGTGGTAGCTTTGTAAAAACAAATTAAATATCATGAAAATTCCTGTAGCCAAAGCCTTGTTCAATAGTCTTTCTTATGCCGAATATAGAAAAAAAATCACCGATTTATTATTAGAAAAAAAGTCTACTGGACTCACGCAGTCTATTGATTTAACACATTATAGCGAACTTAATGAGACTCGAATGAAACGCCTTGATAAAACCATTGTACTTACTGAAAGGACCATTCAAGAGCTACAAGCATTACAAGAGGAGTACATTTGGTTAGTGATTTCTGAGGGTTGGTGTGGCGATGCTGCTCAACTTTTACCTATTTATCATAAAATGGCCGAAGCAACGGACAAGATTGATTTAAAAATTGTACTTAGAGATGAAAACCTAGAGTTTATGGATTGTTTCTTAACAAATAAAGCACGTTCCATACCAATTCTAGTAATTATCAAAAAAGAAACGGGTGGAGTTTTAGGACATTGGGGACCAAGACCACAAGCGGCAACAAATCTAGTTTTGAATTATAAAAAAGAGTTTGGCGTAATTGATGAAACCCTAAAAACAAATTTACAACTCTGGTACCACCACGATAAGGGACTATCTACTCAAAACGAATTGATTAATTTAATGCGTGAACTTGATAAAAGTACCCTCTAGTTTAATGAAATCAACGTCTAGCGGGATACATTAAACGGATTTAAAATTTTTTTGATTTTTTTAGTTTTAAATCAAAAAAATAATCGTAACTTGCTCATTGCTAACCAAGTCTACTTTTTAGTTTGCTTTTTTTATAGGTGTTTGTATGTTGTCTAACAATAAAAAACATTATTATGAAAAAATTATTAGAAAGGGTTTATGATTACCTATCTTTTGCACTTTTTGGTGGAAAACATTTGCCTAATTATTAACTAATGACTGTGACCTTTAGTATAAGTTAGTTTAAAACTATAGGTCTTGAAAATGAAAACACATGATAAAACAAATAGTGTATTTATCATGTGTTTTTTTTATTGTAAATAGCTTTGCTATCTAAAAAGTTATCAAGGATAGTCCTAAACTAATGCTCCCAGTTTCTTTTTGATCTTTAAAAGCAATGTCATAATGGCTCATTTCTATAAATAGAACTAAATCATCATCATTTTGAATTCCTAAGCTTATTTTTTTGTAAGTACCATTTAATGCTCCTCTTCCAAGAGCAGTACCTTTTCCTAGCCCAAGTTGTAATGCAATACGAGTTTCATCACTAATTTTTGGACTCAATCTAAGATTAGCAAAAACGGGTACTAGAACAATTTTTTCTGACCATGTCCAGTCTATTCCAGAGTGTATTCCTAGTGCTATCCATTTTTTTGGTTCTAAACCAATGCCTATTTTACTGTTAATACCATCTGGCAGAAACCAGCTATTATTAGATTGTTGATTGTTGTTTTGCGATCCATTGTTTTGATTGCCTTTAATGGGTATGGAAACATCAAATTGAATGAAGGAACGTGTTTTGTTTTGGGAAAAAGCAAAAAAAGGAAACAATAATAAAATAATGATTAACCTCATTTAAAGGGTGTTTGAGGTAAGACTTTCTTCAAAATCAAGAACGTTAATGCCGTTTTTAACATCATAATCGCCTATTTTTGTGCGTCTTAAAACCGTTAAGTGAGAGCCAGATTGCATAGCTTTTCCAAAATCAAACGCTAAAGAACGAATATAAGTTCCCTTGCTACAAACTACTCTAAAATCTATTTCAGGAAGGGCAATTCGAGTAATTTCAAACTCGTGTATGGTAGTTTTGCGACTTGCAATTTCAATGCTTTCTCCAGCACGTGCATGCTCATACAAGCGTACACCGTCTTTTTTTATTGCCGAAAAAATAGGAGGTACTTGATCAATTTCTCCAAGAAATTGTTTTACTGTTTCGTGAATTAATTCTTCGTTGACATGTGCAGTAGGGAAGGTTTGGTCAATTTCTGTTTCTAAATCATAGGATGGCGTTGTGGCCCCTATGTAAAAAGTTCCTGTGTATTCTTTGGCTTGACCTTGAAGTTCTGTAATTCGTTTGGTGAATTTTCCGGTACAAACTAATAATAAACCACTTGCTAATGGATCTAAGGTTCCGGCATGGCCAATTTTGAATTTTTTTGGCAAACCTACTTTATTAATTAAAGCATATTTAAGCTTATTTACCGCTTGAAAAGAAGTAAAATGCAAAGGTTTGTCAATCAATAAAATTTGACCTTCTAGGTACTCATCAGCTGTTTTCAATAGAAATTATTTTAAATACGAAAAGTAAATTAATAAAAACACACCCACAATAATACGGTACCAGCCCCATGGCTTAAATCCATATTTTTTTATGATTTCAATAAAAAACTTTATGGCAATTACAGCAACAATAAAGGCTACCACATTACCAGTTAAGAAGAGCTGAATGTTTTGATCTGATTTCAAAATGAGTTCGTAGCCTTTCATTTGTGAACTTTCATACGTTTTTAAAAACACAGAATAACAGGTCACTGCCATCATAGTTGGAACCGCTAGAAAAAAAGAAAATTCTGCAGCAGCATGACGGGATAAACCTTGCTGCATTCCACCTATAATTGATGCGGCAGATCTGCTAGTTCCTGGCATCATAGCCAAGCATTGCCAGAAACCTATGGTTACTGCTTTTTTTATAGAAATATCTTCTTCTTTTAAAACCGTTGGGTTTTGAAAACGACTGTCAATAAATAGTAAAACAACACCGCCTAAAATAAGAACAATCGCAATTGGGATAGGATTTCCAAGAACTGCTTCTATTTTATCATCAAATAGTTTCCCCAAGACAAGTGCAGGAATTACAGCACAAACCAGTTTGAGGTAAAAATTAACTTTAGAAAAATCAAAGAATTTTTTCCAATACAATGCTACTACAGCCAATATGGCTCCAAATTGTATAGAAACTTGAAACAGTTTCACAAAATCGTCTTCTTGTATTCCAAAATAAGAACTCAAAAAAACCATATGCGCCGTTGATGATACCGGAAGATATTCAGTCAATCCCTCAATAATAGCTATCAAAAAAGCTTGTAATGTATTCATTTATGCTTTTTTTGGATTTTTTAAAATAGCGTAAATGGTTATCCCAAAACCTATTAAAACGGTTGTTGGCGCTAGTCTAATTCTTCTAAAATTGAATACTTCTTCATTAAAAACTGTTGGATCTTCACTGCCTCCGCCTGACATTAGAATAAAACCTAGGGCAATGACTCCAATACCTATTAATAAGATTTTATAATTTATTTTATCAAAAAGGAATTCTGATTTTGTATCTTTATTTTTCATTTTTATGCTATTGTTTTTTACTTAACTCTTTAATTGAGAACTGCGACTGAGTTCTGAATACTAATAAAGGTCGTCAGTTCTTAAATTTAAAAATCGTTGTGTGGCAAAATAAGTGCTCAACCAAGTTATTAAAACTCCTAAGCCTAAAACAGCTAATAAAACTAATGCTATAAGTCCTTTGTCATCAAGAATACCAAGGTTAGGAAAACTGGTTTCTACATAAATCAAAACACCTATTAAGGCTACTACTGCTAGTAGTGCACCTATAACGCCTAGTTTTATACTACGCATTACAAACGGTTTACGAATAAAAGATTTTGTTGCGCCCACCATTTGCATCGTTTTAATAATGAATCGGTTAGAGTATATAGATAAACGCAAAGAGCTGTTGATTAATAAAACGGCAATAACTGCAAGAAAACTGCTCACTATCAAAATCCACATACTTACTTTTTTGATATTGTCATTCACTAAATTAACTAGTTGTTTGTCATATACAATATCAGATATCATAACATTTTTCCTAAGACCAGATTCTATTTTTGCAATGCTGTCTTTTTCTACATAGTCTCCTTTTAAGTGAATGTCATACGAGTTTTGCAAAGGGTTTTCGCCTAGGAAAGTCATGAAATCTTCACCTATAATATCTGTATGTTCTTTTGCAGCGGCTTCCTTAGTTACATATTTGTACGTTTTTACAAAAGGACTACTTTTTAACTGTGCATCAAATTGTTTCACAATAGTATCATTAGCTTCATTCTTAAAGAAAACAGTCATAGCAATGTTTTCTTTAAAATCATTGGCTAATTTTTTTGAATTAATGATAAATAATCCTAAGATTCCTAGCAGAAATAAGACTAAAAATACACTTAATACTACTGAAAAATAAGAGGAAATTAAACGGCGTTTTTGAAAATTATCAAATGAAGAACTCATAGTTTATTGAAATTATTGGGTAAAAATAATAAAGAAATTCTTTATTTAAAGTTAATAACGCTCAAAGTTTTAACTTTCGTACAATAAACGTAAATTTGGCACCTAAAAATAGTCATCGCAATAAAACTTAGAACCTTTGTTACTCAGTTGCTCAGAACTTTATAAAAATGACTTGAGTGTACGAGAGCATGACTCCATTTAAACAAAAATAAAAAATAGGAATGAAATACAATCCCAACGAAATTGATGCCAAATGGCAAAAATACTGGCAAGAAAACCAAACATTCAAAGCCGAAAACAACGCTGATAAGCCTAAATATTACGTTCTTGACATGTTTCCTTATCCATCTGGAGCGGGCTTACACGTAGGGCATCCGCTAGGGTATATTGCCTCTGATGTGTTTGCTAGATATAAAAGACACCAAGGTTTTAATGTATTGCATCCTATGGGTTACGACAGTTTTGGGTTGCCTGCTGAGCAATACGCTATTCAAACCGGTCAGCGTCCAGAAGATACTACTCGTGTGAATATTGACGGTGGTGTGGATAAAGAAGGAAACCAAATTGCGGGTTACAGAAAGCAATTAGACAAAATAGGATTCTCTTTTGATTGGAGTCGCGAAGTGCGTACTTCAAATCCTGATTATTACAAGCATACACAATGGATTTTCATTCAGTTGTTTAACTCGTGGTACAATAAAAACAGCGATAAAGCAGAAGATATTGCAACCTTAATTATCTTGTTTGAAAAAGAAGGTAATGCAACTGTCAATGCAGTTTGCGATGAAAATATAGATCCTTTTTCAGCCGAAGAATGGAACGCTTTCGCAAAAGAGACTCAGGAGAAAATCCTCTTGCAATACAGATTGACGTATTTGGCGGAGACGGAAGTTAACTGGTGTCCGGGATTAGGAACGGTTTTGGCCAATGATGAAATTGTAAACGGAGTTTCAGAACGTGGTGGATTTACAGTAGTTCGTAAAAAAATGACACAATGGAGCATGCGAATTTCGGCTTATGCGGAACGCTTGTTGCAAGGTTTAAATGATATCGACTGGAGCGAAAGTATTAAAGAAAGTCAAAGAAACTGGATTGGGAAATCAGTCGGTGCGATGGTTAAATTTAAAGTCGAAAGTCAAAAGTCGAAAGTCGAAAGTGAAAAGCAAATTTCAGACTTAGAACTAGGGACTAAGGACTCTTTCATTGAAGTATTCACAACAAGACCCGATACCATCTTCGGGGTTACGTTTATGACTTTGGCACCTGAGCATCCTTTGGTTCAAGAAATCACTACTGCCGAACAAAAAGCAGAAGTAGAAGCTTACATTGAAAAAACTTCAAAACGTTCTGAGCGTGAGAGAATGGCTGATGTGAAAACCATTTCGGGAGTATTCACAGGAGCTTTTGCAGAACATCCGTTTACGAAAGAACCAATTCCGGTTTGGATTGGTGATTATGTTTTGGCGGGATACGGAACAGGTGCGGTAATGGCGGTTCCTTGTGGAGACGAGAGAGATTATGCTTTTGCGAATTTCTTCAAAGGGCAAAACGGAATGCCAGCCATCAAAAATATCTTTGATCAAGACATTTCGGAAGCGGCTTTTGGAGCCAAAGAAGGGTTTCAATTAGTCGATTCTGATTTTTTAAATGGATTAGATTATAAAAAAGGAACTCAAAAAGTTATTGAGGAATTAGAAAAAATAAATCAAGGAAAAGGGAAAATAAATTATCGTTTGCGTGATGCAGTTTTCTCTCGCCAGCGTTATTGGGGTGAGCCTTTCCCGGTGTATTATGTAAATGGCTTGCCACAAATGATTGATGCGCAGCATTTGCCTATCATTTTACCTGAGGTGGAGAAATATTTACCAACCGAAGATGGCTTACCACCTTTAGGAAACGCTGCAGTTTGGGCTTGGGACAGTGTGAACAACAAAGTGGTCGAAACGAGTATGGTTGATGATACAACTATTTTTCCTCTTGAATTGAATACCATGCCAGGTTGGGCGGGAAGTTCGTATTATTGGATGCGTTATATGGATGCGCACAACGAAACCGAATTTGCAAGCAAAGATGCGCTAGCCTATTGGGAAAGTGTAGATTTATACATTGGTGGAAGCGAACACGCAACTGGTCACTTGTTGTACTCTCGTTTTTGGAACAAATTCCTAAAAGACAAAGGCTTTGCACCAACCGAAGAACCGTTCAAAAAATTGATCAATCAAGGGATGATTTTGGGAACAAGTGCATTTGTGTATAGAGTAATGTGGGGAGTTATTGGTAATCCAGATATATTTGACGAAAGTAAATTGCCTAATATATTCGTTTCCAAAAATATTGATAAAAATACTTTAAAAAAGGAACTTCAAAATATTTTGAATAACTTATTTAGTTTAGATAATGTTATGCTTCTTGATGGGGAAATAGTTTTAAATCCAATTCATGCTGATGTTTCCATGGTTAATTCTTCTGATGAATTAGATGTAGAACGGTTTAAAGCTTGGAGAGAGGATTATGCAGATGCGGAATTTATTTTAGACGAAAACGGAAAATATATCGTTGGTCGCGAGGTTGAAAAAATGTCGAAATCCAAATACAATGTAGTGACTCCAGATGCTATTTGTGAAGAATACGGAGCCGATACTTTGCGTTTGTATGAAATGTTCTTAGGGCCATTAGAACAAGCGAAACCTTGGAATACAGCAGGAATTTCGGGAGTTTTTGGTTTCTTGAAAAAATTATGGCGTTTGTATTTCGATGATAATGGTTTGATTGTTACCAATGACGCACCAACGAAAGACAACTTGAAATCATTGCATAAAACCATCAAGAAAGTAGCTGAGGATATTGAAGGATTCTCTTTCAACACTTCGGTTTCACAGTTTATGATTTGTGTGAACGAATTGTCTACTCAAAACTGTCATTCTCGTGATATCTTAGAACCTTTAGCAATTGTAATTTCGCCTTATGCACCTCACATCGCCGAAGAATTATGGTCTTTGCTAGGTCATGAAGGATCGATAGCAGCAGTTTCTTTCCCAGTTTTTGATCCAAAACATTTGGTAGAAAGTGAGAAAGAATATCCAGTTTCATTCAACGGAAAAATGCGTTTTACCATAGTTTTACCTTTGGATTTAACCGCAGCACAAATTGAGGAAATCGTAATGAAAGACGAAAGAACCATTAAGCAACTAGACGGTAAAATACCAAACAAGGTGATAATTGTTCCGGGGAAAATTATTAACTTGGTAGGATAACCTATCAATTTTAATATTTAAAATTCCAAATTCCAATTTCTCGATTGGGTTTGGAATTTTTTTTGACTTTTATTTAACGGATGCCAATTTGACATTAACAAAAAATGGTGCAGAATTTGCTATTTCTTTAGTAACTTTAATAAAAATCTAAAAAACAAAGATATGGGAATGGGTTATTTAATTCTAGCTGGAGCAATAATGCTTTTTAGCTGGTTAGTTAGTTCAAGACTTAAAAGCAAATTTGAACACTACTCAAAATTGCATTTGCAAAACGGAATGACAGGTGCCGAAATTGCAGAGAAAATGCTAGCGGACAATGGTATTCGTGACGTAAGAGTGATTTCAACCCCTGGACGTTTGACGGATCACTACAATCCTGCGGATAAAACGGTTAATTTAAGCGAGGCCGTTTACAACCAGCGCAATGCCGCTGCTGCTGCCGTAGCCGCTCATGAGTGTGGACACGCAGTGCAACATGCAGTGGGGTATGAGTGGCTTACCATGAGATCTAAACTTGTTCCTGTTGTAAACGTAGCCTCTAGTTATATGCAGTGGATTTTACTGGCTGGAATTTTAATGATCAAAACCTTTCCAGGTTTGTTATTAGTGGGAATTATTATTTTTGCGGCAACAACTTTATTTTCAATAGTTACTTTGCCAGTAGAATATGATGCTAGTAATCGTGCTTTGGCTTGGTTAGAAAATAAAAGAATGCTTACACCTCAAGAACAGGCCGGAGCCAAAGATTCTTTAAAATGGGCAGCCAGAACGTATGTAGTAGCAGCATTAGGCTCTATAGCAACTTTGTTTTATTACATCTCGATTTATATGGGAGGAAGAAGAGACTAATTCTTCAACTTTCATATAACTACTTATCAAATCCAAATTCCAGTTTTAATGGAGTTTGGATTTTTTTATAGCTCACATTTTAATTCTCACATTTCACACCTCTCACATTTCACTTTTCAGAACTCACTTTCCTCAAAGTTGAATTTGTCTATCAATTTGCTGGTCTAGTGAAATAAACGTTTCAGTTCTAGAAACGCCTTCAATAGCTTGAATTTTGGTATTGAGTAGCTGCATCAAATGTTCGTTATCGCGACAGATAATTTTAATTAAAATAGACCAGTTTCCAGTGGTGTAATGGCATTCTAGAACTTCTGGAATTTTCTTTAAATCCTTAACGGCTTCTGCATTTCGGGCTGCTTTGTCTAGATAAATACCCACAAATGCCATAGTGTTATAGCCTAGAATTTTGCTATTGACTGTAAATTTAGATCCAGATATAACGCCAGATTGTTCTAATTTTCGCAAACGCTGGTGAATGGCAGCTCCTGAAATTCCTATTTTATTCGCAATTTGTAGAATAGGTTTTCTAGCATCTTCCATGAGGTCACGTAGAATTTCTTTATCGATTCCGTCAATTTCTACGACTAAGGAATTTATTTTCATAGCTTATAAATTTAAACAAGATGATGGTATTTGGTTGATTTTGAAAACCAAATTTACAATAAATACTATTATGAGCAATGTTGATTAAAGAAATGTAGTTGCTAAAGTAGTTGTATAAAAAAAGCCATTCGGATTGCGAATGGCTTTAATGTGTATGTTATAAAAAAAATTATTTTCCTTTATTAGCCTCTGTGATGTACTTTTCTAAAGCCATAGTCATAGAAGGCGTTGCTGGTGTTGGTGCAAGAATGTCTACCCTTAAACCATGATCTAGTGCTTCTTTTTGTGTAGTACTTCCAAAAACCGCTATACGTGTATTGTTTTGCTCAAAATCAGGAAAATTCATAAACAATGATTTTATCCCGGTAGGACTAAAGAAAGCCAATACATCATAATACACATCAGCAAGATCAGATAAGTCGCTCATTACGGTTTTGTAAAAAACAGCAGGAGTCCAGTCAACTTTTAAAGCATTTAGCGTTATTGGTGCATCAGCATTTAATTGATCCGAAGCCGGTAATAAGAATTTTTCGTCTTTGTACTTTTTGATTAATGGAGATAAATCAGCAAAGTCTTTTGGGCCAACATAAATTTTACGCTTTCTGTAAACAACGTATTTTTGAAGGTAAAAAGCAATAGCTTCAGATTGACAAAAATACTTTAAACCCTCTGGAACTTTATAGCGCATTTCATCAGCTACTCTAAAAAAATGATCAACCGCATTTTTACTCGTTAAAATAATTGCCGTGTAATGGTTAAGATCGATTTTCTGTAGTCGAATTTCTTTGGCATTTACTCCTTCTACGTGAATAAAAGGTCTGAAATCAATTTTTACTTTGTGTTTTTGTTGAAGTTCAAAGTAAGGAGAATTTTCCACTTTAGGCTCGGGTTGTGACACCAAAATTGTTTTCACTTTCATATTTAACGTTTTCTAAGCAACCCCTTTTGTAAACCAATAATACATAAAATAATAGGGTGCTATTTCAAAGGCGCAAAGATATAAAATAAAATAAAACAACTTACCGAATATTATATTTTGATAATTTTTTATTGAAATCAAATAAGTTAGTATATTGGCTATCAATATTGTAGCAATTACAGCTAGGGGGAAATTTCTTGAAATTGTATCGTAATAGAATAAAATAATGTTAATAGGAAGTATTAAGAGTCCTATATAGGTTCGGTAAGTAACTTTTTGAAGGTTAAATTGCTCCATGAATTCTTCAATATTGAAAGATGTAGCAATGATTTTTTCGATGAGGTATTTCGATAATATAAAAAATATCAAAAAAGTCACAATTTGGATGTATAAAAGCCAATCTGTTTTTGATGCATAACCAAATTGGCTTAACGCAATCTGGATAAAAAAAGCAAACGAAATTATTTGTACAAAAAATAGTGCAACAGTAAAACTACTCATTAAATGACTGCTGTCACGGTATATTTTAATGTATTTATTAGAAAATATAAGATTGGCAAACTCACCAAATCTATTTTCAAATACAGATTTAGTGATTGCTATTATAGCAAATGAAAGAACAAATAGTGCTGTAGCCCAATCTTTGTTCTCAATGATTCTTGGATGAAGTACGGTTTCAATCATAGCCTTGCAAAATTACTAATTTTTATATCATTCTTTTTATTATAATTTTATTAAGGTTGAAATGGCATAAAATGGTTACTTTTGCACTGAATTTAGTTGAAAAAAATGAACGATTGTATAGTTATAATCCCTACCTATAACGAAATTGAAAACATTGAAAGCATCATAAGAGTTGTGCTATCACAACACAAGCTTTTTCATGTTTTAATAATTGATGACAACTCTCCAGATCATACTGCGGACAAAGTAGTGCTTCTCCAAAAAGAATTTGAAGGCCGTTTATTTCTTGAAAAAAGAGAAAAAAAATCAGGCTTAGGTACTGCGTATGTACACGGTTTTAAATGGGCATTGCGTCATCAATACGAATTTATTTTTGAAATGGATGCTGATTTCTCTCATGACCCAAAAGACTTAGAAAAACTCTACAACGCCTGTCATTTTGGCGATGCCGATTTAGCAATTGGATCTCGCTATGTAACTGGTGTAAATGTGGTAAACTGGCCATTGAGTAGGGTATTATTGTCTTATTTTGCATCAGTTTATGTGCGTATGATTACAGGAATGAAAATTCATGATGCTACAGCTGGTTTTGTTTGCTACAAGCGAAAAGTACTTGAGGAAATCAATTTAGATAAAATTCGATTCGTGGGCTACGCTTTTCAAATAGAAATGAAATACCGTACCTATTGCAAAAAATTTGAGATTGTTGAGGTTCCTATTATCTTTACTGACCGAACAAAAGGACAATCTAAGATGAGTAATTCCATCATTGTAGAAGCTGTATTTGGTGTAATTGCTTTGCGATTAAAAAAAATGATAAACACACTATAAAAACAGAATATGAATAAGATTTTAATTAAGAACGCCAAAATTGTAAATGAAGGGGTAGTTTTTGAAGGGGATGTGTTAATTGAAAATGAAATCATTGTTGAAATAGCCGAAAGTATTAGCGCTAAATCTTCTGATTGTAAAATTATTGATGCCGAAGGAAATTTTTTAATTCCTGGAGCAATAGATGATCAAGTACATTTTAGAGAACCAGGACTTACGCATAAGGGCGATATAGAATCAGAGTCTAGGGCAGCTGTAGCAGGCGGAATCACCACTTATATTGAGCAGCCTAATACAGTGCCAAATGCCGTAACTCAAGAAATATTAGAACAAAAATACGTTTTGGCTTCCCAAAAATCTTTTGCCAATTATTCTTTTATGATGGGCGCTACGAATGATAATTTAGAAGAAGTTTTAAAAACTAATCCTAAAAATGTTGCAGGTATTAAGATCTTTTTAGGATCTTCAACCGGAAACATGTTAGTAGATAATGAAGCTACACTCGAAAAGATATTTTCAAGTACTTCCATGTTAATTGCCGTACACTGCGAAGACGAAACTACAATCCGTAACAATACCGCTCAGTATAAAGAGTTGTATGGTGAGGACATACCAGTTACTGCACACCATTTAATACGAAGTGAAGAAGCCTGTTACATTTCGTCATCAAAAGCAGTGGCTCTTGCAAAAAAAACAGGTGCTAGATTGCATATTTTTCATCTTTCTACGGCAAAAGAAATGGAATTGTTTACCAATAAAATTCCGCTCGAAGAAAAGAAAATTACTGCCGAAGTTTGTATTCATCATTTATGGTTTACCAATGATGATTATGCTACAAAAGGAAACTTGATTAAATGGAACCCAGCTGTAAAAACAGCTCATGACCGAAAAGTGTTGTGGGAAGCTTTGCTTGATGATAGAATTGATGTGATTGCAACAGATCACGCGCCACATACACTAGAGGAAAAACAAAAATCATATCTGGATGCACCATCAGGAGGTCCATTAGTGCAGCACGCAGTAGTAGCCATGTTTGAAGCACATCATCAAGGTAAAATTAGCGTGGAGAAAATAGTGGAGAAAATGTGTCACAATCCAGCTAAGATTTTCAAAATTCACAAAAGAGGCTTTATTAAAGTAGGTTATTATGCTGATTTAGTTATTGTTAATGCAGGTTTGCCATGGAGCGTAAAAAAAGAAAATATTTTGGCTAAATGTGGTTGGTCTCCTTTTGAAGGGTTTACATTTAAATCCAGAATTACACATACTTTTGTTAATGGGCAATTAGTTTACAATGCATTCAAGGTAAAGGACATTCGCGCAGGAAAACGTTTAGAATTTGAAAGATAATTATCATGGTTAAACATTATATCTCCGTAATATTTTTTCTTCTTTTATTTAGTTGTCAAGACCATAATGGCATCCCCGAACCTGAAAAGCTCATAGAGAAAGATGTTATGGTGGATATCATGTATGATTTGTCAGTTTTAGAGGCCATAAAATACCAAAACCCGGCCTCTTTAGATTCTTTTAAAATCAATGCAAGTGCTTTTATCTTTAAAAAGTATAAGGTAGATAGTATCCAGTATATAAAAAACACACAGTACTACGCCGCTGATGATGAGGTCTACAAAACTATGTATGAGAAAGTAATAAAGCGTTTAGAAGCGAATGTTAAAAAAGCTGATTCCTTAGCTATTATTGATAAAAAGAAAGCTAAGGCTAAAAAAAATAAAATTAAGCCAGTTGCTACCACAAAGTCGGAGATCGTAAATTAAACTTTTTTTTCTGGTTTAATAATCGATTTTAAATATGGTTTTACAGCTGTAAAATTAAAATTGAGTTGCTGTTTTATTTTGTGGTTTGAATAGATGTTTTGGGTGTATGTTGCCTTTGCAGTAATCTTAGACAATCTTCTTTTGGTTCTAAAAACAACAGATGATATCCAGTCTAAACGCCATAAAAGTTCCATTAAAAAAGGGCTTGCATGTGTGTTGGGTCTTTGTACATGCAATGTATCGGCCATAATATTAAGTACATCTTGAAAAGTTATATTTTCAGCAATAACAATAAAACGTTCGTTTTTTATAGTGCTTTCCATAAGACTCATGGCTATTTTTACAACATCAATAACGGCAACAAATCCAGAGGTGCCTTTTGTATAATATTTTAGTCCTTTTTTTACTTGAGTTAATAATTGACCACTTCCTTGTTCCCAATCTTTGTGATCTAGTACGGGACCTAGAATAACTCCAGGATTAATAATTATAACATCTAAACCTTCTTGGTGACCGCGCCATACTTCCATTTCGGCGCCATATTTAGAAATGGCATAGTCACTATGGTTTTGTTCTGGGTTCCACTCTGTTTCTTCTGAAATGTATTTTTCGTGGGGTAATAAATCACCAAGTGTTGCTATTGAACTTATAAAGCACAATTTTTCTATGCCGTAAGCAATACAAAAGTTTACCACGTTTGCGGTTCCTTCAATGTTTATTTTTCTAAGTTTATTTTCATCCGCAGGGTCAAAGGATATTAAGGCGGCACAATGGTAAACGGTTTTAATATTTTGAAAGGTAATTTCTAAAGACGGAACATCAGTAATATCTGCAGGAACCCATTCTATTTGCTGGAAGAGTTTTTCTTTTTTGTAAAATGCAAATACAGATTTTGTTTTTTCTATTGATGCGTTATTTCTATAAATGGCACGTACTTTTTCCATCCCGCTATTTTGGGATTCAATAATATGTAGCAATAGATGTGCGCCTACTAAACCAGTTCCTCCTGTGACTAAAATCATATTGTAAAAGTAGTAAAATCAATGCCAAGGACAATGCCATTTTTCAGCCAAATTAGAAATCTGAATGTGATTTTTGAAACTATTTTTTATGTTTAAATTAGAAATTAGTGTTGAAATTGCCATTGCCATTGAAATTCTTATCTTTGTAATCACCAAGCCATGTTGGCTGAACCGAAGATAGTAAATTGATTAAAAAAGATGAAGAATTTTATTGAAGAAGTAACTTGGAGAGGAATGCTCCACGATGTTATGCCGGGCACAGAAGAACATTTGATGGAACAAATGCGCGTGGCATATGTGGGAATTGACCCAACTGCCGATTCATTGCATATAGGACATTTAGTGGGCGTAATGTTATTGAAACATTTTCAACTTGCAGGACACAAACCTCTTGCATTAGTAGGTGGTGCAACAGGAATGATTGGTGATCCATCTGGTAAATCTAATGAAAGAAATTTATTGGACGAACCAACATTACGTCACAATCAAGAAGCGATAAAAGGACAATTGTCTCGTTTTCTAGATTTTACTTCGGCTGCGCCAAATGCTGCTGAACTAGTAAATAATTACGACTGGATGAAGAATTTCTCTTTTCTGGATTTTATTCGTGATGTAGGGAAACATATCACTGTCAATTATATGATGGCTAAGGATTCTGTGAAAAAACGTTTGTCATCAGAAGCTGCCGAAGGAATGTCGTTTACTGAGTTTACGTACCAATTGGTTCAGGGCTATGACTTCTTGCATTTGTACAGAGACAAGAGTTGTACGTTGCAAATGGGAGGAAGTGACCAGTGGGGAAATATCACTACAGGAACCGAATTAGTGCGAAGAATTGCTAGCGGAAAAGCTTATGCATTAACGTGCCCGTTGATTACTAAAGCAGATGGAACTAAGTTTGGAAAATCCGAAGGAGGTAATATTTGGTTGGATTCAGTTAGAACTTCTCCATATAAATTTTACCAATATTGGTTGAATACCTCAGATGTGGATGCGGAGAAATACATTAAGATTTTTACTTTTTTATCGAAAGAAGATATCGAGGTGTTAACTGAAAAACATAAAGAAGCGCCACACATGCGATTGTTACAAAAACGTTTGGCCGAAGAAATTACCGTGATGGTACATTCAGCAGATGATTTAGAAAATGCGATTAAAGCATCGAATATTTTGTTCGGAAATTCAACTTCAGATGATTTAAAACAATTGGATCAAGCCACATTTTTAGATGTTTTTGACGGAGTTCCTCAGGCAGAAATCAGCAGAAACGAAATCGAAGCGGGAATCAATATTGTTGACGTTTTAAACGAAAAAACAGGATTTCTAAAATCGAATGGTGAAGCAAGACGTGCTCTAACAGCTAATTCTATTTCTGTAAACCGTGAAAAAGTTACCGAAGAATTTGTGCTTTCTAGCAAAGACTTAATCAACAATCAATTTGTATTGTTGCAAAGCGGTAAGAAAAATTATTTTGTTGTGAGAGTCGTTTAAGGAGATAGACAAATTATTCTCTATTCTAATTATAAAAAATTCCCAATAACTCAATGAGTTGTTGGGAATTTTTATGTGGTTTAATCTCTAAAATTGATTTCTACTTTGTTAGTGTATATCCATCCAGTAATGATTGTTGGGTCATTAAGTATGATTTTTAAGTCCTCTGGGAGCAGAGTAGAGGTTAATTCTTCTTTATTGAGATACAAAAACAAATCAAGATAATGAGTGGTTTTTTGATCTAAAAAATATTCATTGTCTTCAAATTTGTGATACCGGTTTTTATCCCAAGACAATGTTGCAGAAAAGTTTTTTGTTTCATTAGGTTGAAACGTAACAATACTTTCTATGATTTTTTTACTGGTTTTAATTGTTAATTCTTGTTGCTGTTTCAGTAAATAATCAGCTAAACCTTTGCGATTATTTTCTAGGTCTTGCATTATTTTTTTAAGCACTGCATCACTTTTTTTAGAATCGAATACAGTATTCGTTTCTATCATTTTTTTTTCTTGAAACAGCCTGTACGAGGGAATCCAAGACGAATAGTTGTACATGTTAGATCGTAGCTCTTTAGTATTTAAAACTAATGAAATAAGACTTTTTGCTTTGTTTTTGATGTGGTAATGTACCGTAAAGATTCGTTCGCTAGTAGATGTATCGTGATGTGTTATAGAATCTATTTGAACTTCTATATCGGTGTTTTGCGCATTGGTACATAAACCAACGAGTAAAAAAAATGTCAAGAATATAGTTCGCATGCTCGCAATAAGTAATAAAGATTAAAGAACCATCAAGTTACACCCTCGAATATCTGAATTATCAAAACGTCCCAATACTTCAAAAGAGTTGTTGGGATTTTTTTTGCCCAAATCCTGAGTAGCGATAAACGAACAAGAATTGATGTTAGCCAAATCAATCACGTTGATTCCACCTGTTTTACCGTCTGGAATATAAGTCAAAGCATCTTCTGTATCGCGAACCAGTATTTGCATCCAAGCAGGGCACTCAAACACACCATTTCCCAAGGAGTAGGCTTGTGATAGTAATTCGGTCATACCATATTCTGAATGTATGGCTGAAACGCCAAAACCTTCACAGAGTTGATCGTGCAGTTCTTCCCGAATCATTTCCTTTCTTCGTCCCTTCATACCACCGGTTTCCATGATGATGGTGTGTTGTAATTTAAATTGTTGTTTCTCAATTAAGTCTAGTAAAGCAAAGGTGACGCCGATTAAAATTACATTTTGACCAGCTTTCTCTAAAGTGATAAGTTCCGTAATTAACTCATCATGATTGTTGAGGTAAAAACCGCTTTCAGGATGATTGGAAAGTTCAATTAAATCCTTGACCATGTAAATTAAGGATGAGCCTTCTCTTTCCAGATAGGAGGGAAGCAAAGCTAAAACAACATAATCTTCAATGTTGCCATAAAATTCTGAAAATCCTTTGCGGTAGCTTTCTTCATATAATGTAACATCAGTAACAAGATGTTTGCTGGTGATCATTCCGGTTGTTCCACTGCTGGTAAAGGTTTCTTGAATTTCATGGGTATTAGAAATTACTTCATGACTCTTGAAAAATTGTATAGGCAAAAACGGAATTTGTTGTATAGATTTTACTTTGTGAGGATCTGTTTTAAGAAAATTACAAAACTCATGATAAACTTTGTTGTTTTCGTATTGGTAACGAAAAACTTTTAAAGCAATTTTTTCAAATTGTTTTTGACTAGAAATAGTAAATATATCAG
>NZ_MTCA01000255.1:0-4081 GCF_002150205.1 Flavobacterium sp. FPG59
CATATAATTTATTTATGCAAAAAAATAAGTATTAATGTTTTTTATAATATTTACAAAT
Source organism: Flavobacterium sp. FPG59 (assembly GCF_002150205.1). NCBI lineage: Bacteria > Pseudomonadati > Bacteroidota > Flavobacteriia > Flavobacteriales > Flavobacteriaceae > Flavobacterium > Flavobacterium sp. FPG59. Next base: position 59 of record NZ_MTCA01000255.1, read on the forward strand.
TGATCATAAAACAAATTGATTGTTTTTATCTTTGTATCATAAAATACTATAGATGACAATCACTCAATTAAAATATGTTTTAGCTGTAGCTGAACATAAAAACTTTACACTTGCTGCCGAGAAATGTTTTGTAACTCAACCTACCTTGAGTATGCAAATTCAAAAAATTGAAGAGGAGTTGAGTATCCAAATTTTTGATCGAACAAAAAAACCCATTCAACTCACTGATATTGGTCAAAAAATTGTAAACCAAGCAAAAAATATTGTAGTTGAAGCAGACCGTATTCAAGATATTGTAGAGCAACAAAAAGGGTTTATTGGTGGTGAATTTAGACTTGGAATCATTCCTACCATTATGCCTACGCTTTTGCCTATGTTCCTTAACAATTTTATAAAAAAATATCCAAAAGTTAAGCTCATCATAGAAGAACTGAACACGAATGAAATCATCACAAAGCTTAATAATGGTCATCTTGATGCAGGAATTGCTGCTACACCTTTATTAGAAGAAAAAATAAAAGAGATTGTATTGTATTACGAACCTTTTGTAGCTTATATTCCGGAGAGTCATCATCATTTTCAAAAAAATGAAATTGAAGTATCTGATTTAAATTTAGATGAAATTTTATTACTTCAAGATGGACACTGCTTTAGAGATGGGATCTTGAATCTTTGTAAAAGTGGCGATAGAAATGAAGCGAGCCATTTTCAAATAGAAAGTGGGAGTTTTGAAACCCTAATAAAACTAGCAGATGAAGGCCTGGGAACAACCTTGTTGCCTTACCTACACACCTTAGACCTTAAAGAAAGTGATGCTCTAAAACTTAGACACTTTAAGGAACCAAAACCTGCCAGAGAGGTAAGCTTAATTTTCCCTAAAAGTGAATTGAAAATTCAAATTATAGATGCACTAAGAACTACAATTGCAGGAGTAATTAAAGGAGCAATAGTATTTCAAAACGTTCAAATTATTAGTTCTATGTCAAAAAAATAAGGAACACTTGGGTTCCTTATTTTTTTTATGAATTTACTAATATTAAACATTGTTTTAGCTCTGGCTTGCTTACGGTATAATTCAAAAGCCATTCTCTTAAAAGCTCCATTTCGTATGGCAACAATGTTTTTAAAGCTTTTTCTAACTCTTTACAGAACAAAGCCGGATCAAAACTTACCCTCTCTAAAATTGATTTGGTATAGTCATACATTATTTTCGACATAGTGCAATTTATTTTTTGTTTGGAACACTGTAAATTTAAAATAAAAATAAAAATGTTTCACTATTATTTAACTTAGTTTTTTGTTTTCAAACCAAAACAAAGGGTTGAAAGCCTATTAAAAAAATTACTTTTTAAATGCTCTAAACATTTCTCGTTTTCCCGGTGGCCCAGCTAATTTTTCTACTGTAAAACCTACTTCAATCATACTACGTTTAACAACGCCTCTTGCAGCATAAGTTACTAAAACACCCTCTTCTTTAAGAGCTTTATACATTCTTTCGAAAATTTCTGTACTCCACAAATCAGGTTGCACCCTATATCCAAAAGCGTCAAAATAAATCAAATCAAAGGCGTCAACATCCTCAATTTGTTCAAAAAACTTTTTCCTTTTTGTGATTTCAAAATGGGGAGCAAGAATTATTTTTTCTTCCCAATTGCTGGTGTGCATCGTCTCAAAAATAGCTTTGTGTTGTTCTGCATCAAGTTCAGCTACATAATTCATAGCCAACACTTCCAGCGCAGATACTGGGTATGCCTCTACTCCTACATAATTAATAGTTTGACTTCTTTTGATAGACTCTAAAAAAGTAATGAATGAATTAAGCCCTGTTCCAAAACCAATTTCTAAAATAGAAACATTAGTATTTGGAAAAAGTGCTAGACCATTTTTTATAAAAACATGTTCAGCCTCTTGTATGGCACCGTGTTTAGAATGGTAACACTCATCCCATTCTGGTAAATGAATCGTTGTAGAACCATCTAGAGTTTGAATTATTTCTCTTTTCACAATTGGTATAAGTCGTTATAAATTAATTTTAATTTTTAGATTTGAACCAAAAATAGTGAAAAACACAATTTTTACAGAGCATCAACAAGTATTTTTTTGATTTTTAGTATCAAAATCAAACATCTGAAGGGTATTTTTTTTAAATTACCAACAAATAACACATTAAAAACACAATTAAACGAAATGAATAAAAGTATTCATTGTTTTTTATTTAATTTTGCACGCATTAAACAAAAAATAAGTCTTGATTTTCAGGAATTACATTTTGTTTGAATCAAAAAATCAACAAACAGTACACTATTATGAGTAATACTCTAACTACCAAGATTGAAACCATAAAAGCCGCTACATCAAAAATACAAGATGTAGATTTTGAAAACTTAAGCTTTGGTTCTGTTTTTACAGATCATTTATTTGAATGTGATTTTAAAGACGGTGAATGGCAAACTCCAACCATCAAACCATACGCGCCTTTTTTAATTGATCCATCAACAAGAGTATTCCATTACGGCCAAGCAATATTTGAAGGAATGAAGGCTTACAAAGATACAAATGATGACATTTGGCTCTTTAGACCTGATGAAAATTACAACCGATTTAATAAATCAGCGGTACGTATGGCAATGCCAGAGGTTCCTGAAGCTATTTTTATGTCTGGATTACACCAATTATTACAACTAGACGAAGCTTGGATTAAAAAAGGGAATGGAAACTCGATGTACATAAGACCCTTTATGATTGCTACAGGAACGGGTGTGATTGCAAATCCTTCTAACGACTATAAATTCATGATTATCTTATCTCCAGTTACCTCTTATTATGCTGGAGATGTTAAGGTTCTTATTGCTGAACACTACAGTAGAGCTGCAAATGGAGGAATAGGTGCTGCAAAAGCTGCAGGTAACTATGCTGCACAATTTTACCCTACAACTTTAGCAAATAAAGAAGGTTTTCAACAAGTTATTTGGACAGATGATGCAACTCACACTAAACTTGAAGAAGCGGGAACTATGAATGTGTTTTTTAGAATCAACGATACCTTATATACGGCTCCTGTGAGCGAACGTATTCTTGACGGTGTAACTAGAAAAACACTTATTGACTTAGCAAAAAGTGAAGGTATTGCAGTTGAAGTTCGTCCTGTATTGGTTTCAGAATTAGTTGAAGCAGCAAAAAATGGTACTCTAAAAGAAATATTTGGTGCCGGAACAGCTGCTGTAATTAGTCCTATTTCAGGATTCTCTTTCCAAGATGTATATTATGATCTTCCAAAGGTTGATCATTCAATTGCCATTCAATTAAAAGAAAAATTAACAAACATTCAAAATAAACTTGATGAAGATACTTTTGGCTGGACAGTTAAAGTATAATTTTTTCAAAACCTGAATTATAAAAAGTGATTTTCTACTGAGAAAATCACTTTTTTTATTTTTCGTTAAATATGTTTGAAAAATCGGGTTTAAAATAATGAGGTCCCTTCATAACTTTACCATCTTCTCTATAAATAGGTGTCCCATCAGTATTTAATTTACTCATGTTACTAAGCTGTATAGCATCAAATACAGCTTCCATCTTATCTTGTAAACCATGCGCTATTATGGTTCCACACAAGATATACATCATATCTCCAAGTGCATCTGCTATTTCAACTAAATCATTATTTTGCACTGCTTCTAGATATTCTTCATTTTCCTCTTTCAACAAATTATAACGAAGCAGGTGCTTCTCTTCGCCCAGATTAACAACAGGCGCATCATGAAATCCTAAGTTAAAAGCAGAATGAAATTGCTTTACAGCGTCAATTTGTTTCTTCATATTCTTTTTTTTAATTGAGATACCAAAATAGCAACTATTTCTAAACAATTGATTAAATTTACAAAAAATTGTAAAACATGTTTAGTCAAGGTCAAATCATTTTTGGTATCTTATTTTTTATCGCTTTTGTTATAGCCGCAGTATACTCCTATAGAAAAGACATTCAAGTTCATAAAACATTTTATAAAGGCAATTATAAAATCC
>NZ_MTCA01000389.1:0-1164 GCF_002150205.1 Flavobacterium sp. FPG59
AAATAATAGAGATTATGAAGTTGCTCCTTACATTGCCTTATCTGAAATATACGATATCAACTTAAAATATTTAGATACTATTCAAAAATCAATGTCACCTAAAGTTGCTCAATCTCTTTATGGAAAAAAGTTAACAAAATATGTAAGTTCGTTGAAAAAACAACAATAAACACAATCTTCATTAAAACATTTTAAACTGCCCAAAAATATACTTTTTGGGCAGTTTTTTTTATGACTTTCCAGAAATGTGTTTTAAAAAAGCTGAATTAAAAACACTTAAAGCAAAAGTTCTTTAAAAAAGTGATGTCTTTTATTCAAAGATACAGCTACAGTCTGTTATCTAAAGTTAATGTACTGCGTTTAATTATAATTCACTCATAAAATACAAGCAAGCCACAATAATATAAAAGATCACTTAAAAAGACTAGAATAGCCTCGTAAACACCATTCCTATAATAAGTAGTGCGTATAATGAAAAAACTACTAAGGTCATGACTCCAATATATTTATAATGTGATTTCAAATACTCAAATGAAAGGGTTAAAGCAGCCGTGTCATTATTTTTTATAGCCACTTTAGCATTTGAAGCAAACTTATTCAGGTAATAGATCGGAAAAAAATAAAGTGCTCCTATCAAAATATAAACGAATGCTACCCCTAAACCCATTGACGATTCTAAAAACCCCATTGAACTACTAGTACTTCCCACAAAAGCAAACGTTATTCCTATAATTAGAGCAATCAGGACAATAAATCCTACGCCTATAAATCCTAGAATAGACAAATAATTAGCCCATTTGGCCGTTTCAGCTAATAAATCTTTGGCAGTTGTAGTAATTTGTAAATCGAAATTTTCAACGGTAGTCTGTTCTTCCATAATTAATAGATGTTAGTGTTAGTTTTCAAATATAACAATAACAATCAATTTAAAAGAATATTATGTAAGTAATTATAGCCATAAAAAAAACCACCTAATAAAAATTAGGTGGTTTACAAAAGAGCCGGCGGAGGGACTCGAACCCACGACCTGCTGATTACAAATCAGCTGCTCTAGCCAACTGAGCTACGCTGGCGACTCATTACGGGTGCAAATATAATACTGTTTTTTAATTAAACAAATATTTTATTTAAAGAAATTTAAAAAATATTTCATCTATCTGCACT
>NZ_MTCA01000338.1:0-1908 GCF_002150205.1 Flavobacterium sp. FPG59
TTTTCAAATACAATCAGAACGTTATTTTTTTGGAAATCTTGATAAAAATAATAACAAATATTATTTTATGGATTTAGAAGCTCGCTACACTGTAAAAGAAAACAAACTAACATTCTCGCTTTCAGGGAACAATCTTTTCAACACTAAAACTTTTCGAAGTTTCAATATAAATGATATCAGTATTTCAAAAACAGAATATCGCTTACAACCCAGATACGGACTTTTAAAAATGGAATATAGGTTTTGAAGTATATGACAATCCTCAATTAAGTTATCAATTGCACTATAAAAATTGGCACCGATGGAGTTCTTCTTGGCGCTTGGGCTCCTATAAGTAATAATCCTTTTAGTATTTTAGATATTGGTGCCGGAACTGGAATCATTGCCTGATGCTTGTACAAAGAAGCAACGCTGAACAAATTGACGCGTTAGAGATTGACGAAGATGCTTAAGAGCAAGCGACCGATAATTTTGAAAACTCTCCATGGAGCGATCGGTTATTTTGTTATCATGCCGGTTTAGACGAATTTGTTGAAGAACCTGAAGACGAGTACGATGTAATTATCTCCAAACCAACATTTTATACAGAAGATTACAAAACGGAAAATGAGCAACGTGATTTGGCCCGTTTTGCTGATGCGATACCTTTTGAAGAATTAATTGAGGCCGCAGATTTATTACTTTCTGAAAACGGAATATTCTCCGTAATCATTCCTTTTAAAGAAGAAGAAAACTTTATTGCTTTGGCCCACGAATATGAATTACATCCTTTTAAATCACTCGTGTCAAAGGAACACCAACCACTGAAATCAAACGTACCTTATTGGCTTTTAGCCGAAAAGAAACAATACATTTTCTAATTGACGAACTAATTATCGAAACCGCAAGACACGTCTACACCCTAGAATATATTGAATTAACTAAGGATTTTTATTTGAAGATGTAGCTTTCTTTTTTTTAATTCGTTTTATTATCGTTTATTATTTTCTGTAATTCTTTTTTAAAATCCTCAAAAGGCTTCCAAAAGGTTCTACTAATTTTTCCTTGTTCGATTTCTTTATTGATTAGAGGAATAAAATGGTTCCATACAAAATTATTTTCTTGGTAAGAACTCCTATGATGCCATAAAAGAATCCATGCCCTTGGTTGCCAGCCATACTTTTTTGTTATTTCAATTAATCTCTTGATATTCGAATCATCCACTCGTTTCATTAACTCGTCATATTTTTCTTCTGCTTTAGGAAATAGGATTTTTTTATAAACTTCCAATTTTACTAAATCTCCTTTTTCTTGAGCTTGAACAAATTGCTGCCTAGCCACCGTCAACTCTTCCTCACTATAATTAGTAAAGTAATCTTCGGCTTTCCTTACTAACTGATCTTTTTCATATAATGCTAAAATTTCTAAAAAAACATCTATATTTTCTTTATGTCTAAAATGTTGTTGCCTGTAATAATTATAATCCTTAAGTATAGCATCAAAAAAAGGCGTCATTTGAATATCTTTAAAGCCATCATACCTGATTAAATAATCGTATTCAGCACCTCCTTTTGTCACACCCTCAATGATTGAATTTTTACATTTTTTTACGTTTCCTAACTTTAAAGCACATTCGGCCATGTTAAAATATGGAGTAGCCGAATCAGGAATCAAAATATTTAAAGCTCTAGAATATTTTTCATACGCATACTGATACTCTTCAAGAATTTTTAGACTATCTGCTTCCAAAATCAACCAGTCAAACTTATCATACTTAGTTTGTGCAGACATGAACAAAGTAGACAATAAAAAAGCCATTAGAGTAAGTATAATTTTCATAAAAATTTTAAATTAAAATAGTAAAACTAAAACTTTATTAGTAAAAGTTTCTAAAAAAACGATGAATAAGCAACGATAGTAATATATTTG
>NZ_MTCA01000316.1:0-2429 GCF_002150205.1 Flavobacterium sp. FPG59
GTATAAGGTTCAATTGAAATTATGTCTTTTGGTTGAAACATTAAATTAGCAACAATTGAAGCGTTTATTTTTAATATTTCTTTGTCAACATATAGATCAGCAAAAGGATAACTTGCATTTGCCATTCCAATTCTTGCTCCACCAGTTAAAGTAAATTTTTCACTCATATTTTTTTAAATTCTTCTAAATTTTGGTTGTTTTTCTTTCGGATTTCTACATTCCTCGAAACGGACGCACAACTAGCTGCTGTGCGAATGCCTATGACTTCACATCGCAAGTTATAGCATATAGCTGCAAGCATTCGCAAAGCAGCCTACAGTTTTAAGAACATTTTTTTTAAATACTTCGAGCAGCTGGGGGGAGCCGTCTACTCGATTAGCAGATGGCTTTTTTATTTATTCCGCTAATCGGTTTTCAATATTCATTCTTTCGTGTGAAATTCTAACGACTTCAATTTCATTTGCTTTGTCTCTTTTAAAGAAAATTAAATGTGATTTTACTTTTGAGTATCTATATGATTTTCTAATTTTCCCAAAGTCATGAGCTATATCTAAATTATCGACGATATATTCAATTTCGTCAATGATTAAGTTATAATATCGATCTGCTTGTTCAACAGACCAATTTTCTGCCGTATAAATCCAAATGTTATTAATGTCTTCTAATGCCTTTTCACTAATTATATACTCCGGCATTATTTTTGAAAATTAGCTTTTAGTATTTCAAGATTTTTATTGCGGTCAAAATTTCTGATTTTACTACTCTTTTCACCAATTTTTAGTTCATTGATTAGAGATTTTGTTTTAATTTCTTCTTGCTCAAAAACTCTTAAAGCAGTTCTAACAACTTCACTTACTGAACTATATTTTCCTGTAGAAATTTGTTCATTGATAAAGTTTTCAAAATAGTCTCCTAATACTATTGATGTATTTCGTGCCATAATTTTTATTTTATCAAAGATACCAATAATTGGTATTAAATTCAATTCTTTTCGATTTTTGCGCAAAAGTTACTGCTAACTAGCTGCTACGGGAAAGTCTTTGACCTCGCATCCCAATTTTTAGCATAAAGCCGTAGACATTCGCACAGCAGCCCAAAGTTTATAAGAATGTTTTTTTAGAGCAGATTGAGTAGATGGGGGTTTTATTTATTTGTTAACCAGTCAATTGGAATTAATTTCAAACCATCTCGCCATACTTCAGTTACCGATTGCTCAAATCTTTCATTTTTTAGATAAGCGTGGTCTGTGATTATAACTTGTAATTTTGGTGTCAATGATTCAACAACATTAAACATAAAATCGAACATTTTATTAACTGCTATTTCATCTGCACTTACTTCAACAACATTGTCATTTTTTTCTGGTGGATAATATACTTGTGTAGGTTGGTCTATAATTATAAAACTTGGTACAGGTCTATTGTTTTGAATGAAATGTTTATGAAGTGCAAATACGATGAGTAAGTGATAAGCAACCCAATTGGCGCCACTACCTATTTGAGGTAATGCAATTGGTTTAGTGTCAGAGTCAATAAACATAGTTAATTTATTTATATCAAACCTGATTGGGTTATTTTCATATTCAACATCTAAATCTTCAACCCATTTACTCATTTGTAAATTAATTTTGTTTAATATCGATAACAAAATTTCTCTTTCATTTTCGCTGTCAACAGTTTTTTCTAATTCAATAATACGTGATTTTAGATTTTCTATTTTAGAATTAATATTTTCTGTTTCTTGCTCAACTGAAACACTTTCTAAAAATAAACTTACTCGACCAATTATCTTTCCTCTTCGCAAATTTAAATCTCTTATAGTTCTAGCTTGTTCATTCTCAACATATAAAGCAGATATGCTTTTTTCAATTCTTTTTAATTCTGTTTCCACAGAATGATATTGTGTTTCTACTGAATCTATGTATGACTGAATTCTAGGACTTTCAGCTTTTGTGAATTTTAAATCTTCTTTAATATTAGATAAAGAAATATTTATATTTTCTATAGTAGGTATTGAATTAGAGGGTGGATTTTCACATAACGGACACAATGACTTATCGTGATTTGAACTATTATACAAATTTATTGATTCAAGCCTAATTTCTTGTTGTTTTGCTTCTGACGAATATCCAAAAGAGCTCTTTAGATAGTCGGTTGCTGCTTTTTTATTGTCAGATATTTTACCTAACTCTATTTTAAATTCACTTCTTTTATCTATTAGTTCCTTTAATGCAGAATTTTCAGCCTTTACTGTAAGTGGTTGAAACTCCCAATTTGAAACATATTCAAGGAAAGTGTATGCTTCTCTTTGATTTTGAGGATTAACAGATTGTTCTAAAATTCCAATTTCTTTAGCTTCATCTATTAAGGAATATGCTTGACTAGTTCCTTCTGATTTTATTTTTTCTGCTTCTCGATTTTCTCTTACTA
>NZ_MTCA01000192.1:0-5900 GCF_002150205.1 Flavobacterium sp. FPG59
AGGTTCACCAGAGAGTTTAATATTTTGGACAACAATAATTTTTGTAGTTTTCTTTTTACTACTTAAAAAATTTGCTTGGGGTCCTATTTTAGGAGCGGTAAAAAGTCGTGAGGAGTCTATCAACAATGCATTAGCATCTGCAGAGTCAGCTCGTCTTGAAATGAAAAATCTTACTGCTAGTAATGAGCGTATCTTGCAAGAAGCAAGAGTTGAACGCGATGCTATGTTAAAAGAAGCTCGTGAAATGAGAGATAAAATGATTGCTGATTCTAAAGCCGATGCGCAAGCAGAAGGTGCAAGAATGATTGAGCAAGCAAAAGTTGCTATTGCAGCAGAAAAAAATGCGGCAATGGCTGAATTGAAATCTCATGTTTCTACATTATCTTTGGACATTGCAGAAAAATTATTAAAAAGCGAATTATCTAACAAAGAAGCTCAATCTAAACTAGTTGAGAACATGTTAGGAGACGTAAAATTAAACTAACATTATGTCAGGAACTAGAGCAGCAATTCGTTATGCGAAAGCAATTTTAGAAATCGCACAGTCAAAAGGTGTGGCTGATGCTGTTAATGTTGATATGAAAACTATTGCATTGACTGTTACAGAGAATCTAGAATTGAAAAACTTTATTGAAAATCCAACTTTAAAAGTTGATCAAAAACAAAGTGCTTTACTAGAGGTTTTTGCTGATGCAAATTCTGTGACTAAAAGTTTATTTCATTTGTTATTTGAAAACAAAAGATTTGAAATTTTAGGTGCTATAGCATTAGAATACAATGGTTTGTTTGATACAATGAACGGAGTTGAAGTAGCAACTGTTACTACTGCTGTTCCTATGGATGAAGCTTTAGAGGCTAAAGTTTTAGCTAAAATAGCTACTTTGTCTGATAAGAAAATTACAATTATCAACACAGTAGATCCTGCTATTATAGGAGGTTTTATTATTAGAATAGGTGACAAGCAGTACAATGCTGCAGTTGCAAACAGATTACAAATTTTAAAAAGAGAATTAAGTAACTAAATTCTAACAATGAAAAAAATTATATTTTTATTAATCCTAGGTACATCGTTATTTTCTTTTGGTCAGAAAATAAAAGAAGATGATGATCAGATTTTATTTGATAATGTTGCTGTTGCGAAAGTTGAAAAGGACAAAGCAGGTACGCAGTTTAAATATACTTCAATTAATAATGCCAATGCTATCATTGCAACATTGAAGACACATAAAATTGATGCTCAGAATTCTAAAAGTTGGTTAGTTGTTACAAATTTAGATGGTACAAAAACTGCAGAAGTAGATTTTGTTCTAATGTCTTTTACATTGAATTATAAAAAAGCTGTTGCAGAAATCCTTGCCAAAAAGTACAATATTTTAACTACTAATGGTGTAGAGAATCTTGATGCTTTTTTTGCTGAAGAGCGTCCAAGTATTTCAGCAGAGATTGAAAAATTGAAGGAATCTGCCAAGGATTTGGAAAAAGACCTAGCGGCAATGAACTATCAAGTTTTTCGAAAAGATAAATTGATTTTTTCTGGTGTTGTTCCTGCAGATGCTTTTACAGATAGGTATACCCAAGAACAAAACAAAGAGTTCATGTCAAAAGTGGTAGCTAAATATGATGTTTCTATGAAACAAAATAGTTCGCAATATCCTGTTTTAAATGTTGAAATAGCATCTTTAAGTGGTAGAGTATTAGTTCAAGCTGTTGAGAGAGGCGGAAAAATGGTAGTAGCATTAGTTGAATCGGATAAAACCTTTACTTATGTTCCAACTGCCAAAATCAATAATGCGGATTTGGCTTCTTCTGAAAGTTTTGTAAAAGAATTAGTTGATTTATCATACGTTAATGGTCAAAAATACATGACTTTAATGGAGGCTGAAGTTCTTTTAAAGGCAAGAGAAGCTGATAAAACGGCTAAATTAGACGCTGCTAAATTAAACTCATCTAATATTTACGACAAGAAAGGGTATGTAATTGATCAAAAAGGTGAAAAAGTAGAAGGTGTACTTTCTATTGATTTTGAAAAAATTGCAATCGCTAATTCTTCTAATGGCATGGTCGATTTAGATGGTGTTGGGAAAATATTAAAAGTGGTAGCTAAAAATGAAAAAGGTGATTTTAAATATTACAGTTTTAAAGCAAAAGAGAATGTCCTTTTTAGCATTGTAAATGATGATAATTCTGAGACAAAGTATAGAGCTTTATTAGCCAAAGTTGAAGAGGTTGCAGCACCAAAAGATAATTCTGCACTTGATTTAGGTGCTATGGCTGGACTTTCTTTAGCTTCTGCATCATGGAAATATTTTAAAGAAGTACAGATTACAGATAAGATGAGTATTTTCCAAGACGTACCTTCAAATTCTTATGTAATTAAAATACCATCACAGGAAAAAGGTTTTCAAATCCTAATTAAAAAAGGTAAAGAAGAGAAGTTTTTTACTAAGTTAAAAGAGTATATCGGTGGTTCTGTATCTAGTAGTGACATAGAAAAAATTGATTACAGTAATATTAATGGTTTAAAAGATTTAGTTGATTTATATTCTAAATCAATATAAAAAAATAGGTAAAAATAATTATTATGGCGGAAATTAAACCTGCTGAAATTTCAGCAATATTAAGAAAGCAAGTAGAAGGTTTTGAATCTGGTGCTACACTAGAGGAAGTAGGAACTGTACTTCAAGTTGGAGACGGTATTGCTCGTATTTACGGGCTTTCAAATGTGCAATATGGTGAGTTAGTTGAATTTGAAAACGGACTTGAAGCTATTGTATTGAACCTTGAAGAAGACAATGTGGGTGTGGTACTTTTAGGACCATCTACAGGAATCAAAGAAGGATCTACTGCAAAAAGAACACAACGTATAGCTTCTCTTAAAGTAGGAGAACAAATGGTAGGACGTGTAGTAAACACACTTGGTTTTCCAATTGATGGAAAAGGACCAATAGGTGGAGACTTATACGAGATGCCATTAGAAAGAAAAGCTCCTGGAGTAGTTTTCCGTCAGCCAGTTACTGAGCCATTACAAACAGGTATCAAAGCAGTTGATGCAATGATTCCAGTAGGTCGTGGACAACGTGAGCTAGTTATTGGTGACCGTCAAACAGGTAAATCAACTGTTTGTATTGACACCATCTTAAATCAGAAAGAATTTTACGATGCTGGAAAACCAGTATTTTGTATCTACGTAGCTATTGGACAAAAAGCTTCTACTGTAGCAGGAATTGCTAAGATGTTAGAAGAAAAAGGTGCTATGGCGTATACTGTGATTGTTGCAGCAAATGCATCTGATCCAGCTCCAATGCAAGTATATGCTCCTTTTGCAGGTGCTGCAATTGGAGAATATTTTAGAGATTCAGGTCGTCCAGCTTTAATTGTTTATGATGATTTATCTAAACAAGCGGTTGCTTACCGTGAGGTTTCTCTTTTATTAAGAAGACCACCGGGACGTGAGGCTTATCCTGGAGACGTTTTTTACTTACACAGCCGTTTATTAGAGCGTGCTTGTAAAGTAATTGCTGATGATGGAATTGCTAAAAACATGAATGATTTACCAGATTCATTGAAATCAATTGTAAAAGGTGGTGGTTCATTAACTGCTTTACCAATTATTGAAACTCAAGCTGGTGACGTTTCTGCATACATCCCAACTAACGTAATTTCTATTACTGATGGTCAAATTTTCTTAGATGGAGATTTGTTTAACTCTGGGGTTCGTCCAGCAATTAACGTTGGTATCTCGGTATCTCGTGTTGGAGGAAATGCACAAATTAAATCAATGAAAAAAGTGGCGGGTACTTTAAAATTAGATCAAGCACAATTCCGTGAATTGGAAGCGTTTGCTAAATTTGGTTCTGATCTTGATGCTGTTACTTTAAACGTAATTGAAAAAGGAAAAAGAAACGTTGAAATCTTGAAACAAGGTTTGAATGATCCTTATACTGTAGAAGATCAAGTTGCTATAATTTATGCCGGATCAAAAAACTTGTTGAAAAACGTACCAGTTTCTAAAGTTAGAGAATTTGAGAAAGATTTCTTAGAATTCTTAAACGCTAAACACAGAGGAACTCTTGATGCGTTGAAAGCAGGAAAATTGACTGACGAAATTACGGATGTAATTGAAACTGTTGCAAAAGAATTATCAGCAAAATATAACTAATTTAGTGAAAAGTGAAAAGTGAATAGTATAACTGTTCACTTTTTACGATTCACATTTCACTATACACAAAATGGCAAATTTAAAGGAAATCCGTAATAGAATTACTTCCGTTTCATCTACGATGCAAATAACATCTGCAATGAAAATGGTTTCTGCAGCAAAGCTAAAGAAAGCACAAGATGCAATCACAGCTATGCGCCCTTATGCCGAAAAATTGACAGAACTGCTACAAAATCTTTCTGCTACTTTAGAAGGTGACGCTGGTGGTGAGTATACCACACAACGTGAAATTAAAAAAGTATTATTAGTTGTTGTAACTTCAAATAGAGGTTTAGCTGGAGCTTTTAATACTAACGCCATAAAAGAAGCGAAAAATCGTGCTGAATTCTATGCAGGAAAACAAGTAGATGTTTTTGCTATTGGTAAAAAAGGTAACGATGTATTGAGCAAAACTTTAAACGTTGTAGGCAATCAAAGTACTGTATTTGATGATCTTACTTTTGACAAGGTAGCAAGAATTGCTGATGAGTTAATGGAAAAGTTTGTGGCTGGTGAGTATGATAAGATTGAGTTGATCTACAACCAGTTTAAGAATGCTGCTACACAAATTGTTCAAACAGAGCAATTCTTGCCGTTAGCATCTTTAAAGGCTAATGCTGCTGAAGCTGCTGGTGATTATATTTTTGAACCATCAAAAGAAGAAATTGTTTTGACCTTGATTCCTAAATCATTAAAAACTCAATTGTATAAAGGTATTCGTGATTCTTTTGCCTCTGAACATGGAGCACGTATGACAGCAATGCACAAAGCAACTGATAATGCAACAGAATTGAGAAATCAATTGAAATTGACTTATAATAAAGCACGTCAAGCTGCAATTACCAATGAAATCTTAGAGATTGTAGGTGGAGCAGAAGCTTTAAAAGGATAGTAATTATTACGCACATAAAAAAAGAGCCAACATTATGTTGGCTCTTTTTTTTGTGGTTAGCTTTTCTTTTTGAATGTTTTAACTGGTTTTTCTGTACTTGTTATTATTAGTGACGTTCCCATAATGGAGTCAATTTGTTTTTTATCTATAGTCTCTAACCAAGAATATTTTATTGTTTTTATATTTTGCCAGGGATTTGTATTTACTGTTTTTTCAATTTCAGGTAAAGCCGTTTTGCCTTTTTTTTGGGCGTAAGATGTTGTAGTGAATATGGCGAAGCATATCAAAAAGTAGATGTATTTTTTCATTTTTTTTGTACTGAAATAGCTATAATTTTATTTCAAATAGTATGCCAATTCGTTATTTAACCTAAAGTTTCTGTAATTAAATTCACGACTAGTTTCCAGTATAGTATGATTATTTTCAGTAGAAGTGTGATCATTTTATGTATAGTATTTTTATGAGGATTTTATTAGTATTCTTTAGATGTGAATAACGAAGTATTTCTATACGAATTTTAAGGTATACAATATAATTTAACTTCAAAGTCTATAGGGTCATTTAGGATAGATCTAAAATGATGTTTATGGATTCAGTTCCTTTTTTGAGTCTGATTGCTTCTTTTTGTATGTTTCATAGCTTGCTAGTGCTACTGAAAAAAAGAGGATTAAAAAGATTTGTTCTAAGTCCAATAGTTTGTAGATGTCGATGTTTTTTTCATCTTTAAAAAAATTTCGTATAAGTAAAATGAACACAATTAGAATTGTATTTTTTAACGTTTGAGTAATAAAGTATTTCATTAGTTGTGGG
>NZ_MTCA01000248.1:0-4260 GCF_002150205.1 Flavobacterium sp. FPG59
GATTGAAATCATACTAGAAAAGTGTAAAATGTATTGTTTTTGAAATAATCTTAAAACAGGACCTAAAATGGCTAAAGTATCTTATTAAAGTATCATAGCGTATGATATTTATCAGTTTTTAGTTTCTCGACTTTTGTGGTTTATTTATTTAAATCATTTTAGCATGACAACACTTAAACCACTCCATACTTTTCATATCCCGGTTATGGGACTTGCTTATACGATTGATAGTCCGATACGAGTGGCGAAGTATGGAATTTCATCCGTTATTTCAATTATGGATGATGAGCTTATCGAAAAAATGAATGCTTTTTACAGCAAGAAATTTGATTTTCCGTATCAGGAAATTACCCAAAAAATACATGATTATCGCGCAGAACGCATTACTTCTTATCTGAATTTGGTAGACAAAATCGTTAAGGAAAAATTCGAAAATTTCAAAACGGAATTATCGGAAAGCAAATCAGCTTTGGAAAATTACATTGCGATGCTGCCCAACAAATCAGAGATTAAAGCAGGTTTGCAAAACTTGATGGAAGACGGTTTCGCTTTCAAAGAAAATATCAAAAATTATCTGGAGAAAAATCTTTATCTGGGCAATATTGATGTTAATATTATGACCAAATTGGATAAGGATAATTTCATCAAAGAGGAACAATTACCAATTATTTTTAATGATGCGCATGCCGCATTGCGTGGTTTTGTAAACAGTACATTAGAATCTTCAGTTGTTTTATCGGCTGGGATGAATCCAAGATTATACAGCTATTTTGAAAGTTTTTCGGCCTTCTTTCCGGATGCGAAGAATGCACTGAAAAAGAAAATCACGCTGAAAGTAAGTGACTTTCGTTCGGCAATGATTCAAGGGAATTTTTTAGCTAAAAAAGGACTTTGGGTTTCTGAATATCGAATTGAATCCGGACTGAATTGTGGCGGACACGCTTTTGCCACCGAAGGCTATTTGTTGGGACCGATTTTAGAAGAATTCAAACAGAAAAAAGAGCAATTGATTCAATCTGCGCATGAGTTGATGGTTAAAGCATTGGGACAAAAAGAAATGCATGTTCCGGAACAACCATTGGATTTAAAAATCACGTTTCAAGGCGGCATAGGAGCTGCTGAAGAACACGATTTTCTATTGGATCATTATGATGTGGATTCTGTGGGTTGGGGTTCGCCGTTTTTATTAGTTCCTGAAGCCACTTCGGTTGATAAACTCACCCTAGCATCATTGGCCGCAGCCAAAGTGAATTTGTCTCGCAATATCTTCATGTCTTCACTTGCTTTTTTGTCTAAAACCTTTGCATAGTGCTGGGTGGTTCGTAAGTTTTTATGCCCTAACAATTTGCTTACACTCTCGATCGGAACACCATTTGTAAGCGTTACCGTGGTTGCAAAAGTATGCCGGGCAATATAATTTGACTAATTTAATTGTTTAAAGCCGAATTAATGATTATCTCACATTGAAATAGTTTGAACTCATTATTTATAAATAATTTTAATAGTTTTTTTAGTTTTCGTTTACCTTCAAACTTGCTTAAAGAATATTAGGATGATTAGTCAGGTTTGTGTTTTTAAAAGTTGAAAGTCTAACACCATCAGTAAGCAAAATAATTTTTTTGATTATCACTGTTTTTATTTTCATCGTTTAATATAAACACTGCATAATTCCCTTTTAGTAGATCAAAGAAGGCTGCCGATGAAGAATTATTTGAAATCGTTGTACTTTCTTTTTTATAATATCTATTGAATTTCTCATCTGGTATTGAATCCTCTTTGTTAAATCAGATCAATAGAATAACTCTTCTAGAATTTCTTAAATCATTTACTTTAATCGCTGACTTAAGGAATAATAGGAAACTGTTGGTAAGAAAAATGCAGATATAAGTTTTTTCGTTGGGATTTTTTTGAAGTTAATTAAGATTTTAATTTGATTTTTTGTAACTCCAAATCGCCATACCATTGACAAATACTGCAAAGCCACTGACGATTAATAAATTATTCAGCACGTCAGAAAAACCGGAACCTTTCAAAAGAACCATTCTTATGAACTCTACAAAATACCGAATAGGGTTTAACAACGTTAGATTTTGAGCCCACTTAGGCATACTTTCGATAGGTGTGAACAAACCGCTCATCAAAATAAAGATTACCATGAAAAACCAAGCAATAAACATGGCTTGTTGTTGGGTTTCGGTGTGATTGGATATATACAGTCCTAATCCTAAAATTAAAAGTAAATACACGGCTGTGAATCCATAAACTAGAAAGATATTACCTAACATGGGAACACTAAAAACAACTTTGGCTATTACTAAACCCACGGTTAAAATCACTAAACCAAGCACCCAAAACGGGAATAATTTCCCAATAATAAACTGATACTTTTTTATTGGTGTTACATTGATTTGCTCTAATGTTCCCAGCTCTTTTTCTCGGACAATATTCATCGATGACAGAAATAAAGTTAACATAGTGACCAATAAAACTAAAATTCCGGGTACCATAAAAGTTTTATAATTTAAGGTCTTGTTGTACCAAAAAGAGGGGATAACCAGTATGTTTTGCGATACTTCTTTATTTTCGGAGAAGTATTTTGACTGCATTTGGATGTTTTGATTGTAGGTGTTTATAATCTGTGTTACATATACATTTTCAACACCGGCTGTTGCAGCATCAATGGCGTTAATATTTACTGAAATGCTCGCTTCTTGGTCTTTTTGCAGGTCACGATTGAAGTGAACCGGAATGTTTACTATAATATCGGTTTTTCCTTTTTGCATTTCCTCGACAGCTTCTTTTTCTGAAAAATCAGAGTCTGTAACTTTAAAATAAGTTGAGGCTTTAAAAGCGTTTATTAAATCTCTTGAATCCCGACTTTTGTCATTATCAACAAAAGTGATAGCAATATTTTTAACATCGAATGTGGCTGCATTTGACAAAATTAATAATTGCAAAATGGGCAAAATAAATATCAGTTGCAGCATACTTTTGTCTCTAAAAATTTGCTTAAACTCTTTTTGAATGATGAATACTATTGTTTTCATTTTTTGGCCGCTAAGTCGCAAAGTCGCGAAGTTTTTAATTTTTTTATTGTCATTGACATTACGATTGAAATTTTTATTCTAATCTAATTTTATATTTTTTAATGCTTAACGTTATAAAAAACACGGTCATGCCAATTAATATCAGCGTTTCTTTCCATACATATTGAATTCCGACTCCTTTGAGCATGATGGCTTTTACAATGATAATAAACCATTTTGCAGGAATGATGTCGCTGATCAACTGCATCGGCAACGGCATACTGTTTACAGGGAAAATGAATCCAGAGAGGATAATGACAGGCAGCATCAATCCCATTAAGGAAAGCATCATTGCGGTTTGCTGTGAATTAGAAACGGTAGAAATTAATATACCCAGTGAAAGTGCGGAAATTATAAATAAAATACTTTCGAAAGCCAACAAAAAGATACTTCCATTAATTGGCATTTTGAAAATAAAATATCCCAATGTTAAAATTACAATTGCATTGATTATCGAAAGAAAAATATACGGAAATACTTTGCCAATAATTACCTGAAATGGTTTTAAAGGAGAAACCAGAAGGATTTCCATAGTTCCCAATTCTTTTTCTCGTGTAATAGAAATAGAGGTCATCATAGCCGAAACCAGCATTAAAATTACCGTCATAACGCCAGGTACAAAATTAAATACACTTTTGAGTTCCGGATTATAAAACATTCTCGATTGTACTTCAACTTTTACTTGATTGCTATTGGATTGTTTTTTTTGGGATTGATAATTCTGAATAATAGCCGACGTATAATTGGCTATGGTATTTGCTACATTTGGTTCGGTGGCGTCAGTGATGGCTTGGATAATGGCTACTTTTTTTGTTTCGAGATTTTTACTGAAATTAGGTTCAAAAATTAGTACTGCCTTAATTTTTCCTTTTTTAAATTCGGATTCTATATCACTTTCTTTTTCAATTTGGTTTTCAACGTTAAAATAGGGGGAAGCTTTTATTTTATAAATAATTTTCTGAGTTTCAACATCATTTGACTGGTCTAAGATGGCAATATTTACATTATTGATTTCATTTGTTATGGCGAAACCAAAGAGTAAAATTTGAGCGATTGGCATACCAAAAAGTATAAACAACGAGCGTTTATCTCTGAAAATATGGTAGAATTCTTTCTTTACAAATCCGATGAATCTTTTCATTTTAAACTTTTTAGGTTTTTAAACCATTAAGAT
>NZ_MTCA01000119.1:0-8884 GCF_002150205.1 Flavobacterium sp. FPG59
ATCCAGTAATTATTTTAGGTTCTTCCATTCCATCGCTTTCAATCTGTTCGACTAAAACATAATTATTATCTTGATTTAATTGAAGAGTGAAAATTTGTCCAATACAACCTAAACCATCTTCACAATAATCTGAAAACCATCTATGCTCAAATTTACCCATTGGCTTGTTTTGTGCACTTATAGTGATACAAAAAAATAAAAAAAATATTATTGATTTCAATATGTTTGTTTTAGGTTAGTTATTATACAACGCTTTGTTCTGCTAAGAAAATTAAACTTCACGTTTTCGTTTTTAAAATCGTTATCTTGAACTTGAACTACTTGCTTGATTTCGGTGCAACTGCCCTATAACGTCCCGCTACTAAAGAGGGTTTGGGATTAAATTAAGCCCATTACTCAGATTTGCCACTCGAGCGATAGCGAATAGACGAAGTAAATCATCACAAATACAAAACCAATTTCAAATTAAGCCTAAAACCCAAATCATTTTTAACAAGTGTTACCAGAAACCTTAATTGTTATTCAACAACTTTTTTATTGGATTTAAACACGATTCTTCAAATCTATTTTTTAGTCGTTCATTTTCATCATAAGAGAAATCACGATTTATGTCTTTCCAATTTCCAATTTTCAAACCGTTATTTATAGACACGAATTCTAAAGTAGTATTGGTTTCATTTCCTCGTATTGCAATATTAAAAATTCTATTTTCATCAGCATCGTAAAAATAAGCGATGAACCATAATCCATTTTCGGATCTGGAATCTTCAAGTTTAAATGAATTGTTTGAGAAAATTGACACTGCAGGGACTTGATATTTCGGATTTTTCTCTTTGAAATTTTCGATGGCTTTTATTACTCTCACCTCTGAGTAGGGAAATTCATAAGATTCAGAAAACGCATAACTTCCTGCAGAAATAATATTTATTCTTTTTGTAAGTTCATATCGTGCAGTGTTGCTAAATATTAAAATTGCAGAAATCGCTAAAAGGATAGTCGCTATAAGTATTTGATATTTTCTCATCAGTTTTTCAAAGGTTTCTTGTAAAGTCCCCGCGCTACCAGCAGGTTTGACACTAAATTAAGCATAAAACCCAAATTGCTTGTAGCGTGTATTACTAACTGATACTTTAGTGATTATCATTAATCCTCAATTATCAGGTTGCCTTTTCCATTAATTATTTTGGCCAGCACTAGTTTTAAATTCTCAAATTCTATATGCCCAACGTTAATTTCGGCTTCAAACATTTCATTATTTATGTTTATCGCAAATTTATCACGAGATAATTCAATTTTAAAGTTTTCTAATTCGCAAGACTTATCGAAGTCGCTAGATTCAAAATAATAATAATCATCTTCAAATTCGCCTTCCGCATAAGTTCTTTGAAGCATAATATACTGTTGAGCAGAGGCTTGTATTTCATCAACCGTTAGTTCCTCTGAAGATTTATCGGTATCTGAGTTTGCAGAAAATGTAATTTCACAGCCAAATTCAAGGTCACTAATTAACAATTCTTTGCATTCGAATTTTGTCATATTTATCTTTTATTGAACAATATTTCTTGGCATTATGTCTTCTGCACTAGTTAGTTCCATTCTTGCACTACAGCAGGTTTGGCACTAAATTAAGCCCATTATTCGGATTTGCCAAATCATCCCAAATACAAAACCAATTTTCCATTAAGTCAAATACCCAAATCCGTTGTAGTGACTATTAGCGGTGGTTTATTTTGTTTGTTCAAAGAATCCGTCTGATTGGACATTGTATGATAATATTTTTATTGTGCCATTCTCTTTTTCCAAATGTATAGTTTCTTTAGAATCGAACTTAGTTCTTTTGACTTTATAAACTAATAAATATTCAGAAATTGGATTTGAACCCTCAACAACGTTAGTTTCACAAGTCTCAAGAATTTGGTCTTTGATTTCGCCAAGTTCTTCATCACTGCCTTGAAAAATTTTATCGATTTTAGATGTATCTGTTACTTCCAAAAATCTAGTACTAAATAATGAATGTGTTTCTTTATATTTTTTATCTCTTAGCGAATAATAAAATTTTGTTGTGACTCTTTCGACCTCTTCTTTATCTAAGGGCCTGTTTGTATGGTGGTTATTAAAGTTACAACTTGATAAAGATATTGATAGAAGGAAAATAGAGAGGTAATTTTTTTTCATTATTTTTTTTAGTTGATAGTTATGTTAAATCACCGATAACTTGTACATAAGCAAAACAAAACTTCTTATAAACAACCAATCGTTTAAAGATAATCTAAAGTCTGTTTCGCTTTGTACCTTCCAAATATATTAAAATTTTCTTACTATTTTATAAAAAATCAGCAACTGAAAACTGGGCTCGCGTGAAGGATGGAAGCGAAAATCCTTTGTGTTTTTTCTTTAAAAACACAAAGATTGCAGCGCACAGCCTGACCCGAAGTTTTTCACGGAGGGGCACGCCCAAGAATTCAAACCAAAGGGATTTTAAGTCGGGACTGTTTTGGGAATTACCACATCTATTTGGTACAGAATAATTATTGAGACAAATACTTAATCTTGCCAAGTGGCAATTATAGGCTATTTTCCTTTTGATCTGTGTAATTATCTTTAAATAAATGATTTGGTTTTAGGTATGCAAAATTGTTTTGAAAGTCCAAAAACACAGTAAACCTTTTCAAAACTTCATTACCCAAAATGTGAATGCTTTTATTTTTCAAAGGCTTATTGGTGGTTATTTGTTGGATAGGAATGTTTTTTAGGGTATGCTTTCCAATTTTCAAAACTTTTAGTATTGAGGTAATAACCGGAATTTCATTTCCTTGCGCTCCTTTCATGATGACTTTATTTACAACCTTCATTTTTTCAATTGGAAATTTACTGTGTTTTAACAAATCGTTATCTAACATTACTGTTCTTTGGTAACCTGTATCAAACAAAAAAAAGTCCTTATTAGAAATGCCGTTTTGTTTAATCATACTTTGAATTAAAAAAAGGTCTTTATAAAATTCTATTGCGAGTTTCGTGAATTTTCTATTTTTTTCAATGCTATCTGGTAATGTTGCATGGATGATCAATAGTTTTTTATCATAATTAATTTCAACAACTTTATCTTTAAATAAATCCCAACCAAATCTCCCGTCTGTTCCGTGTCCTGATAATGCTGCGTCATAAACTTTGGTTTTATACGTTGCGTTTCCAAGTTTTAAATTGTAAAACGTATTATACAGTTTTGGAATCGATTTGAGCTTATTTTTTAGAGCATCATTTGTCAAAACCAATTCAGTAGTTCCTGTATCAAAGTTAAGATGTAGTGTGTCTTTTTCATTGAAAATGGCTTCTATAATAATTGTATTTTGCTCGTTGATTATAAACGGAATACTCTCGCTAGTTATTTTTTGTTGAGCCGAAACACTACTGCATAGTATTAAAAAACAAATCAATAATTTTTCTTTCATTTTTAGTATTATTGAAGTTCAAGTTCTATTACTTTTTTAAACATTGGATCTTTCTTCATTAAGAAGTTTTTCCCTAAAATATCTTCATTTGTTGTTGCACGATCATGCAAAAAATCAATAGGATAGGTTACAAAGTGTTCTACTTGATTTTGGAAAATATCAGCAACCGTTTTACAATCTGTAAAATCAATTTGCGGTTCTACTCTAAAAATCAATTTGCTATACGGTAGACTAAATACGGAGGTTCTTGCTTGAACACCTCCTAATAAATTTGGTGTTTCACCTATACTAATGATACGTTTAGTTTTATAGGCTAAGCTAGATAAATTACTTGCCGAAGAAAATATAAATCTATCTTGTAATACATAGATAGGACCCTCAAAAGGAATTAATTCTTTCGATGGATTGAAAAAACTAAAATTGGGTATCTTACTATAAAACATTTCAAGATCTTTTAGTTTTGGGCCTTCTTTGTCAAAAGTTAAACCATATTTAATAATAGAGTCTTTTTTTAATCCGTTTAATGGGCTGAATATATATCCTATAGTCAAATTCATCTTCAAGGTATCCTTTAGTATCTTTCCTAAAAACTTACCATAGGTATTATCACTACCTCCTCCATTTCCTCGAACATCTAATACAATAGATTTTACAGCAAACTTATTTATTATTTTTTGAAAACGATTGATCAAAGTATCCCCCAGTTTTTCATCCATTGTGGGTATTTTTCCATAAAAGAGTTGCTCTTTTTCAAAGTAATGTGTAATAACAGGATCTGTATTAGTATTGTAACCAAAATTATTTTTTTTCTGTTCTAGAAAAGTAACCGTATCATCTTTAGTAATAGTTACTGTTTTGCTTTTTTGCTTGGTATCAACGAAAGTTAATTTTAAATGGTTGTTTTTATATATTTCTCCAACTGTATAAAAGTTCTCATGATAGACTTTATTATTAATCCTGTCCCATC
Organism: Flavobacterium sp. FPG59; assembly: GCF_002150205.1. Classification (NCBI taxonomy): domain Bacteria; kingdom Pseudomonadati; phylum Bacteroidota; class Flavobacteriia; order Flavobacteriales; family Flavobacteriaceae; genus Flavobacterium; species Flavobacterium sp. FPG59. Next base: position 4,417 of record NZ_MTCA01000119.1, read on the forward strand.
TTAGCGGAGAGATTAATTCTTCCATACTCTTTACAAATTGATGAATTTCTTTACCATTACAACTTACTAACTTCATTGAGGCAGGATAACTTATTCCTTGATAAGAAAAGGGCAATAAATTATAGTATTCACCATTGATATAAGCAAGTTCTAATTTTGTCTTATTATAAAAGTTTTTATTTAAAAAATCGTCATATTTATAATTATGAGGAAAGTCTAGTGTATCTAATTCTGCAATACCCTTTGGAATCCAATCCTTTTTTATGATATCCAACAGCCATTTACCTGGTCTACTAGTGTGCCCGTCTTGTGCTACATTTAATGTTTTTTGTACTAAAAAAAGATAATCCTCCATACTTGTTTTAGCGGTGATTTTCCTTTTGAGGTTATTAGTATGCTTATCAAAGTCAATTTTCCTTACTTCTTTATTAAATTGAATAATTGGGCTTACTTGCTTTATATAGGACACTAACGAATCATAATCCGTTAACTTCTGTGAGTGGGTAAGTTGCGGAGTATTTTCAAGGTATTTATGAGGTTTCGGGCTATTTTGCGCTTTGATGTTGGAAAAACTCAATATTAAAATAACAGTGAAGAACTGGCTAAGATAGATTTTCATTTTTATATTTTTCAGTGAAATGCAAAAGTAGATTTCCTTAAAAAATGAAAATTGTAAAAATCTGCCAAATATTTTAAATGCTATTCCAAATTCCAAATCAACGTATTATCAACCTGAGAACTTGTTTGTTTAAATTGAGAGGGCGTTATGTTTGTGTATTTTTTAAATGTTTTTATAAAATGTGATTGATCTGTGAAATTTAATAAAAAAGCAATTTCTATTAACGGAACATTTTTTAAAATCAGAGACATCGCTTCTCTAACTTTTTTTATTTGTAAATACTCTTTGGGAGTAGTTTGCAATTGATTTACAAAATACCTGTGTGTTGAACGATAGCTTTTGCATAACAAATCATTTAAATCCTCTATTTCATTTGCCCGTACGGTTTCGTTAAACAACAAACTATTGGATAGCATTTCATCCCGTAAAATAGAAATAAAAAAACTTTCAATTTCGTTTTGAATCAGTTCTAATGAATCATTGCTAAAAACAATTTCAAACAACGGATTCCAATTTTTGTTTTCACTCAATATATTATTCTTAAAAATATTTTGTGAAAGTTGCTCGCCAAAAATAGCCTCCAAACCCAATGGATTAAAGTTTATGCATAGCTCTTGATATGGCTGTTTTGCGATAATCTTAATAGGTTCTTTGTAAATACCTGTTAAGTAACTACTGTTTCTTGTGGAAGGTAAAATACGATATTCGTTTGCATTTAATGCTATCATTTCTCCGCCTTTAATTAAACTAAGACAATGATTCGTATTTGGATAACACAACTGACTTACCATCTCAGAATCACCTTTAGTCAAGAATAAAAAATATTGAATAAATTTTTTCAATAATGGGTTTTTAGGGTAAACTATCTTTGTTTTCATTTTATTCAATTAACGTAAATCTCCCCAATACAAAATCATTTTTCGATTAAGCTGATTGTCTAAATCAATTTTAACAAGTCTTAAAATTAGGACTTTTTTTGTTGATTTTTTAGTTCACTTATGATTTAGTTGACTTCAGTTTTGCATAAATGTCAAGACTTATAAACTTGCCATTTTTAATTTCACATTCTTTCATCGTTCCTTCGTGTTGGAAATCTAGTTTAGCAATTGCATTTTTACAATTCTTATTTTCAGACTCTACAAATCCTTCAATTCTATGAAGTCCTAAATTGTCGAAGCCATAATCACAAAGTAGTGGCATCGCTTCTTTCATAATTCCGTTACCCCAGAAGTCTGAAATTAACCAAAATCCTATTTCTGCTTTTTTATGTTCTTTACTTAAACTGTTGAGTCCGCCTGCTCCGTAAAATATCGTGTTGTCAGCTGAGCAAACAGCCCACCAAATTCCAGTTTCATTTTTTTCAAGGTCAGCAAAAAAAGTCATTTGTTCTTTCGTTGCTTCCAATGTTTGAAAACTCACTCCATAATATTTGATAATGTCTGGGTGCGAAAGTCCTTTGAAAACATTCTCAAGGTCGTCATCAACAAATTGTCTCAGTAGAAGTCTTTCGGTTCTTAATATTGGAAATTCTGTTGTCATTGTATTTTATTGCTGGTAATGAATCGTTGTGTTAGGGGCTTTTGGAGGCATTTTTTCTATTTCACGCGGTCTTTTTTCTTTAAATCCTCTCCTTTAACGCCACTTTCAAACTCAATTTTTGTTGATATTAATCCATGTTCTACTGTTGGTATTTTTGCATTAAAATGTAAATGTGGTGTAGTTGTAAAGCCTGTCATACCGCTAATTGCAATAGCTTGTCCTTTAACTACAAAATCTCCCAACTTAACTAGAGAGCCGTTGTGGTTTAAATGTACATATTGAGTGTAGATTCCGCTTTGTGGGTGGTACATGGTTATATAATTACTTTTGTCATTTTTTAACCATTTTTTGCTTGTTCCATATTCTTTATAATCTTCAATTAACCCAACTACATAACCACTATCAACACTTGTTATTGTATCTCCAATTTTTAAATCAAAGTCTATTGCGTATTGACTAATAAGCGTGTTATGAGTAAAATTCCCGTTGTAGCCTTGAATAATTTTATACTCTTTGCCTTTTGGGAAAGGGTAAGAAACTTGATTTTTTAATATTTTTTTATTTAAATCTCCATATCCAACAAAATATTTTGTTTCATTGGCATGATTGAAATCGTGGTATTTAAAACTAATTACAGTGTCTTGTAATTCCCTTAATGTAATATGACCAAACAAATTTTCGATATTTGGGTTTAGAGAATCTTTTACTAATTTAACATTTACGGGACATTTAAGAGGATTTTTTAAGTGGAAAGATATTGTGTCATTTTTGATTTCTCTATTGAAGTAGTACAAAAACGCATAGTAATGTTCTTTTGGAAGTTTTCTCAAACTTGAACAAGAAGCAAATACTAGTATTACTATTAAAACGGTATTTTTCCTCATGATTGTTATTCTATAATTGCACAACATCCTGCTGCTTTGCAAAGGCGGGTTGGAGACTAAATTAAGCTCTATTTTCTGATTTGCCATTAGAGCGATAGCGAATAGACCAAGTAAATTATCCCAATTACTAAACCATTTTCAAATTAAGCCTAATTCCCAACTATTGCATTAGCGTGTGTTGGCAACAGTTCAAATTAGCAACCACATGAATAACTTAGGATTATTTTACCTTTCAGTTCTTTAATTTCAAGATAACAACCTGCGTCGCCATCTTCTTTTGGTTGATATTTCGTTTTTGATTTATTCCACTTGCTATAATCATTTTTAAAAAACCATTCAACGAATTTAATAACATCGTTTTTTGAGTAATTTGGGAAGATAATTTCTGCTTCAATACCAGCCTCAGAACATGAATTTCTTTTCAATTTAATTCCCGTTTTAAATTCATATTTTTTTGCACAAATATCTTTGGAGTCACTAAATCTTTTTAAAATATGCTCAGATTTCTTTCCAAGATATTTTGTAAAATATTTCTCTTCGGAATCTTCTAAGTATTTGGCTTTCTCAATAAATGACTTTGTAGGAATCGGCAATTTATTTATCTGCCCTGATGAAGATAGACAGCTAAATAATAGAATTATGGCTATAAATGCAGTTTTTTTCATGAATTTGTGCTAACGTTCTGGCAGTACAGCGGGTTTAGGTTCTAAATTAAGATTTATTTTTCGGTTATCACTAATCTTACAAATACAAAACCAATTTTAAATTAAGTCTAATGTCCAAATTGCATGTAGCGTTTATTAGCATCTGCATTTATTTTAAAAATTTTGTTCACTTGTTTTTAATCCATCTTTAAAAGTTACAATGGTATAAACTATTCCATTTTCATCATAATATTTCACTGTACCATTCCCATCTATTAAAGTTCCTTTATCTCTTTCTTTTCCGTAAGAATCATAATTTGCATTTACATTTAATAGCAAACCATTATTATATGTTTTTTCAATCCATAATTGCCCATTTTCATAATAATATTTATATACTCCATCTTCTTGTCCCATTTTATAATAGAATTTTTCTTTAGTTTTTCCATTTGGGTAATTTGTTTGATAAAGACCATTTTTTATTCCATCTATAAAATTATGTTCTAATTCAATTTTTCCATTTGGATAAAGGTATATATGGTTTCCATTCTTTAAATTGTTTTTATAGGATCTTGTTCCATAAAGTTTTTCATCATTGTAATAACTCTTTACAATGCCTTCTAATTTGTTATTTAGATAATTTCCGTCACAAGCAATATTTTTGTTTGAATAAAAATATTTAAAACCATTTTCTAAAATTCCGTTCTTAAAGATAACTTGTTGGTTTAATATTTTTTTAAAAGTTTTATCTTCAATCACATAAAAATTCCATTTACCATTTC
>NZ_MTCA01000356.1:0-1615 GCF_002150205.1 Flavobacterium sp. FPG59
ACAAAGAACGTTTAGCACTTATAGAAAAAGGCGCAGATGCTAGTATTTTTCGTTCTAATAGAAACTCATTTCAAAAAATAATTATTTTAAATCTAGCACTTTTATTTATGGGTATTGGCGCAGGCGTTTTTATTGCCTTACTGTTAGCAACTTACACATCATTAGATAAAGATGCACTCTATCCTGCAATGATATTTTTAATGGCAGGAGTGTCTTTATTTATAGGTTTCAAAATGACAAATAGTTTGGATAAATAAAGTATGAATCAAAAAACATCAAGTGAAAATCATCAATATCAAATCAACTTATTTACTTTTAATTGCTTTTATCATTATCGGCAATCCATTAAACTCCGTTTATTCTCAAAATCTCGAAGCTAAAATTGATAGTTTACTTCTAAAAGTGTTTACAGATAAAAATGGCCCAGGTGGAGAATTTTTGGTAGCAAAAGCAGGAAAACCAATCTATCAAAAATCATTCGGTAAAGCCAACCTTGAACTTGATGTTAATTTAACTTCTGATAATGTATTTCAAATTGGTTCAATGACAAAACAATTTACAGCAATTTCTATTCTAATATTAGAAGAAAAAGGTAAGTTGAGTGTTAATGATCTAGTTTCTAAATACCTTCCAGATTATCCTTTGGGAGACAAAATTACCATACATCATTTATTGACACATACCTCAGGCATCAAAGATTTTACAAAAATGAAGTCGTTACGTGATATTTCTCAAAAGGAAATGACATCAAAAATGATGGTTGATTTCTTTAAAAATGAACCTGCTGATTTTGCTCCTGGCGAAAAATTTGACTATAACAATTCAGGATATGTGCTTTTAGGATATATTATAGAATTAGTTTCGGGAGAAAAATACGAAGAATTTATTAACAAAAATATATTTGATAAGGTTGGCATGAATAACTCACAATATGCAAGTGACAGAAAAATTATACTTAAAAGAGCATATGGTTATCAGAAAAAAGAATATGGATATGTTAATAAAACACAAATTAGTTTCAGCATTCCATTTTCGTCAGGTTCTTTAATGTCGACAACTGGCGATATGTTGAAATGGCAAAATGCTTTAAATCTTAATCTATTACTGAATACCGAAACACTAAAAAAGGCATTCACAAAATACAAATTGAACAATGGTGAAGAATTCACTTATGGTTATGGTTGGCATTTAATCAATGTAAATGGAACTCAATTAAGAAGACACGGTGGTAGCATTTTTGGCTTTAAATCAATGGGAGTTTATATTCCGAGTGAAGATATTTATGTCATAGGTCTGACCAATTGTGATTGTAATTCTCCAACTCAAGTAACCGAAGATATTGCATTGTTAACTTTGAAAGCATTAAAAAAAGGATAAAACCAAAAAATACGTCAGCGATCGGCGTTTTGCAAAAATGATTGGCTATTGTACCAAAAAAATTAGTACAATAAATCAACCAGTACTGTCGTGAGTTGTGTTTTTGAATTGTAAGGTAAACAACTATTTAAAATAATTTCAGCTGAAATCAGAAGTTATTTTTTTTCAAAATAAAGATAATTGGTGTTACTACTTACAGTTCGTAGTCGTATTTGGGAATTATTAAACTCAAATAATT
>NZ_MTCA01000404.1:0-1038 GCF_002150205.1 Flavobacterium sp. FPG59
CCAATAAGTATTCAGTTTACTCAGTAATTGTGAATTGAAATTTATTTTTAGTTTTCTTACGCCATTCAGTAGTTGATATTCCCATTGTCCAGTTTCAATACTACCTCCTCTTGTAGCGACAACCGTATAATCATTTTTAAAGACAAATGAATAATCGCTATACAAGGAAGTTTTATCTGAAGTAACAAAAAAATAAGGGATTGCCCATGAACCCTTTGTTATTGTTTCTGTAAAATCTAGGGACACAATATTATTTTCTGGGGAATAATCAATAGCATATTTGATTGCATTCTCGAAATCCAGATTATTTGAAATTGTCCTTGGTTGATTATTGTGATCTACTATTGAAATAGGATATTGTAAGGAAATATACTGACTAGCAGTCAAATTTTTTATAAAATAAAAAAAAGCTTGATCGCTAATGATTGACATGGAACTAGCGAACTGATTAGAACTGTTATAGCTATTTATTGTAATTGGATACTTAATATTTAAACCATTAATCTTACTCAGAAGATCAGGATATAGATTCCAATAATCGATTAAGGATTTAAAATCAGCTTCATTTGGAATCAATTTTTCGAAGTAATTATAGTACACCATCGTTACTGGAAAATCAATTTTTACGATATCCTCATCAGTAGCATTTGCATTAATATTATCTACTACTTTTTGATAATCAGCAACTGTATTTACGGCTATGTTTGTATTGTTAACCGTAAGTGTATAAGGAAGTTTTATGGTACAATAACTGGACTTGTCTATTATATTATCTTGTACCGTTTTGACCATTGCAACTCTTTGCAGATAAGTCGTAAGAGGAGAAACATTTGTAACAGTTCCCTGTAAAGTATTATCCTGTTCAACTATTTCGCTTTGGCAAGATAACAAAACAATGAAAACTGCTATTGATATATATTTTTTTAAAGGGAACATATTTCTGTTTTTACAAAGGTAATAAAATTTAAAGAAACTGTTTTTCAATAAATTCAGCATCAAGGTTTTCGGTTTCTTGTTTTAAAACCAAATACCTAAAGA
>NZ_MTCA01000399.1:0-1085 GCF_002150205.1 Flavobacterium sp. FPG59
TTAATTTATTTACCGATTTTTGCACTTTTGATTACTTAAAATAGATGCCTATGACGCTTTATGAAAAATTGAATGCAATTCCTTTTTTGAGAAAAAAATATGCTAGTAAATTTCTTTTTGTCGCTTTCTTAGGAATTCACATTCCGTTAATAGGAGTTTCGCTTTTTCTTCTTTTTGGAAACCAAGAATTACAACCTATGATGATTCTTGTCGTTACTTTAGTACTCACTTTACTAGCAACATTGATAACTTTATTGGTGCTAAAAAAGTTAATAAAGCCAATTGAGCTTGCCTCTAGCGCATTAGTAAATTATAGAAACAATAGAATAATACCTAATTTACCAACTCAATTTCAAGATGAAACTGGATTGTTATTAGCTAATATTCAATCCTCTATAGCAGATTACGAAGCTTATATTAATGATAAACAAGATTTAATCTATTTGTTATCGCATGATTTACGAGGCTTTGCCGCTAATGCTCAGGGGCTTTCTACATTAATATTAGATGAAAATCCGTCTGAAATAATAGCAGAGTATGCCCATTTAATCACAGATTCTACCAATCAACAACTTGCATTCATTGAAACTTTGATAACACTCATACGTGATGAAGACGAAATATCAAAAAAAGAATACTTTGCAAACCAAATAGATTTCAATGATGTTTTAAGCAAAGTATCAGGGCAGTTAGCCGCAAAATTGATTTCTAAAAACTGCACTTTGGAGTATGCAACACAGTTGCCTACCGCCTTAATTCATATAGATGAAGATTTATTAGTGCGTGTTTTAATTAACCTTACTGATAATGCTATTAAGTTTTCGTTTCCAGACAGTGTTATTAAAATCAATATGATACAAGACAGTAAAAACATACTTATTCAAGTTACAGATGCTGGTTTGGGATTTAAAAGCCAAGATTTAGAGCATTTGTTTGACAAGTTTACATCAAAAAGCCGTTTAGGGACAAATAATGAAGCTTCAACAGGAATAGGATTGTATTTGTGTAAAAAAATCATAGAAAAATACAAAGGTCACATTTATGCAGAAAGCAGTGGTGTGCATAAAGGCTCTACTTTTTCTGTT
>NZ_MTCA01000254.1:0-4086 GCF_002150205.1 Flavobacterium sp. FPG59
GATATGTAATGAAAAGGATAAACAATGAGTACAATTGCAGAAATTATTGATACTCTTGAAAATAAGGTTCTAAAAATTTTCAACAAAATGAAAACTTTAGAACAAGAAAATCAAGATTTAAAAAACAAAATAATAAGTTCTGCATCCACAATACAAACTCAATCACGAGAGATTGAGGCACTAAAAATGCAGTATGAAACACTCAAAATGGCAAACTCATTACTGGGCAGTGACGAAAATAAAAGAGATACAAAGCTAAAAATAAATTCATTAATTCGGGAAATTGACTACTGTATAGCCCAGCTATCAGATTAAGAAATATGGACGAAAAGCTAAAAATTAAAATATCAATAGCAGATAGAATCTATCCTTTAACGGTAGATCTTTCTCAAGAAGAAGGTCTTAGAAGCGCTTCAAAAAAAATTGATATAATGATTAAGCAATTTGAAGAAAACTATGCTGTACGTGATAAACAAGATGTTTTAGCCATGTGTGCGTTACAATTTGCATCGCAAACAGAACAAAAACAAATTGACAATCAAATAAATGGCGAAGAAACCATGGAGCGAATTAAAAAAATTAACGCACTTTTAGACCAATATCTCGACAAATAAACGTTCTTTACAAAAACTAAGATACTGCCTACATTAGTTCATATTTGGTAAACTCAACACTAACAATTTAGAATGAGCAAATCATCGTTACTATAGCAAGCCAATTCAGTTTGGAAGCTTGAACAACGAGTTAGCTCAAAACTTGTCTTTTCGAGTTTATACAAGCAATCTAATGTAGGCTTTTTTTATATATAAATTTTAACAAACATGGACAACATATTAACGATCGTTATTACAGGTATTATAGGTATTGCAGCTGGTTTTGGAATCGCAAAACTAATTGAGAAAAGCAATATTTCAAACCTTATAAAGAATTCAAAAAAGGAAGCTGCTTCTATACTTAAAGACGCTAACCTAGAAGCCGAAAACATTAAAAAAGACAAGATTCTTCAGGCAAAAGAAAAATTTATTGAACTTAAAGCTGAACATGAACAAGTAATTCTTGCTCGTGATAAAAAAGTTGCCGAGATAGAAAAAAGAGTACGTGACAAAGAATCTCAAGTTTCTAACGAATTATCTAAAGCTAAAAAAGTAAATGATGATTTTGAATCGAAAACACAAGAATACACCTCTAAAATTGAACATTTAGAAAAGAAACAAGCCGAAATTGATCGTTTACACAAAAGCCAATTACAACAACTTGAAGTCATCTCTGGTCTATCAGCAGAGGAAGCAAAAAGCCAACTTGTTGAAGGATTAAAAGCAGAGGCAAAAAGTAAAGCCATGTCTCACATACAGGACACTATTGAAGAAGCTAAACTTACTGCACAACAAGAGGCTAAAAAAATCATTATCAATACAATTCAAAGAGTTGGAACTGAAGAGGCTGTTGAAAACTGCGTATCAGTATTTAATATTGAATCTGATGATGTAAAAGGTAGAATCATTGGTCGTGAAGGAAGAAATATACGTGCTCTTGAAGCCGCAACAGGTGTTGAAATTATTGTAGACGATACTCCTGAGGCTATTATCCTTTCTTGTTTTGATCCTGTACGTAGAGAAATTGCTCGTCTAGCATTGCATAAACTGGTTACTGACGGACGAATTCACCCAGCACGAATTGAAGAAGTTGTTGCAAAAACAGCAAAGCAAATTGACGATGAAATTATTGAGGTTGGAAAACGTACTGTAATTGATCTTGGTATTCATGGTTTACACCCTGAATTGATAAAGGTTGTGGGTAGAATGAAATACCGTTCTTCTTATGGACAAAACTTACTACAACACTCGAGAGAAGTATCTAAACTATGTGGAATCATGGCCGCAGAACTAGGATTGAATGTAAAACTAGCTAAAAGAGCTGGATTACTTCATGATATTGGTAAAGTTCCTGATACTGAAAGTGATTTACCACACGCATTATTAGGAATGCAATGGGCAGAGAAGTATGGTGAGAAAGAAGAAGTTTGTAATGCGATTGGTGCGCACCATGACGAGATCGAAATGAAATCTTTACTTTCACCTATAATCCAGGTTTGTGACGCTATTTCAGGAGCACGACCAGGAGCACGAAGACAAGTTCTTGATTCTTACATTCAACGTTTAAAAGACCTTGAAGAAGTTGCCTACGGATTTAATGGCGTGAAAAATGCGTATGCCATCCAAGCTGGTAGAGAACTTCGTGTAATTGTAGAAAGCGAAAAAGTTTCTGATGAAAATGCTGCTAGTTTATCTTTTGATATTTCACAAAAAATTCAAACTGAAATGACATATCCAGGACAAGTAAAAGTTACCGTAATTCGTGAAACAAGAGCTGTAAATATTGCCAAGTAAAATATTTAATTCTATTAAAAAATTCCAAATGCCAATACTAATTTATTGGAATTTGGAATTTTTTTTTTGAAGTTCAATTTCTACTTCCTAGGGTGAAAACTATTAATTACTTCAGTCAAAAATGTTCGATCAAGGTGAACGTATATTTCAGTAGTAGTAATAGACTCGTGTCCTAACATGAGTTGTATAGCTCGTAAATCGGCACCATTTTCCAGTAAATGAGTAGCAAATGAATGTCTAAGTGTATGAGGACTTATGGTTTTATTGAGATCAATAGAAACGGCTAAATTTTTTATAATAGTAAAAATCATAGCCCGTGTAAGTTGTTTTCCTCTTCTATTTAAAAAAAGAGTATCCTCAAAACCTTTTTGAATAGTGATATGGGTTCTTACGGTATTTTTATAAAGGAGAATGTATTTTTGAGTAACATTACTAATTGGGACTAAACGTTGTTTATTTCCTTTACCCGTGATTTTGATAAAGCCTTCCTCAAAAAACAAATCCGATATCTTTAATGTTACCAGCTCCGAAACCCTTAAACCGCAACCATACAATGTTTCTAACATGGCACGATTGCGTTCGCCCTCATTAGTAGAAAAGTCAATTGCCTGTATCAAACTATCTATTTCTTCTACTGTAAGCGTGTCAGGAAGTTTTCGTCCCGTTTTGGGTGTTTCAATTAGCTCCATAGGATCATCGTTGCGATAATCTTCAAAAACTAAATATTTAAAAAAGCTTTTTAAACCCGAGATAATACGAGCTTGCGATCTTGGATTTACCTCTTTAGCTACGCTGTAAATAAATTGCTGGATGGTTTCGTCAGTAATTTTTAAAGGCGATACGACAATTTCATTTTGAAATAAAAAAAGCAATAAACGCTCTAAATCAAACGAGTAATTTTCAACGGTATTCTTTGACAATCCCCGCTCAATCATTAAGTACGACTGATAACTTTTTATAATACTATCCCAATTCATACTTACAAAGGAACGTAATTTTTTAAGCATAAAAAAACCTCCTTTTTAAAGAGGAGGTTAATTAGTTATTCAATAACTGTAATTTACAATTTGAAATTCAAACCTAAATTTACAGAAGAGTAGTTTCCTCCATTTACAGATATCCCTTTATAACCAAGATACAATTCGATTTGTTCTGTTTGGTAACCTATTTTTGGTTGGTAATACAATCCTCCATTTCCTTCATCTTTACCTAGGTAAATTCCATATCCTAAATCTGCTCCAAGAAATAAGTTATCAGTTAGAGAATATTGCGCTGTTGCCGCTAAAGGTATAAAGCCAGAATCTTCAGCTTTAAACTCTACAACTCCAAAACCAATATTAACTTCTTCTTTTTTACCTAAGAAATTAGTATATCCTGAAGCAATACCAGCACTAAATTTATCAGCAACTTTCCAAGTGTAAGCAACATCACCTCCAACATTTAGTGAGCTAAAATTTTTTGTATCTCCAGTTGTCAATCCAACATGAGCACCTAATTTAAAATTCCCCTCTTGCGCATTGGCAAATCCGAAAGCAAATACAGCCGCAACTGTTAAAATATTTTTTTTCATTTTGTTTTTATTTGTTGAATTATGAATCAAATATAAATAAACCCTTAATTTATAAAAATTTTATTATAAGATTTTTATACTTTTAGATGATAAACCACTGCGATAACTGTAGCCCAAATAGATAATAAT
>NZ_MTCA01000284.1:0-3342 GCF_002150205.1 Flavobacterium sp. FPG59
TGAAACATAAATAGCACAATCAAAATCATAAGATATGAATATTAAAAAATCAGTTGATGTATTAAACAATTTAATTGCATCTCATAAAGATAGGGTAATAGCATATCAAAATGCAAAAAAAGGATTTAATGAAAATGACCTAGTTCAATTATTCAATGAGTTTGAAAAAACGAGCAATTTGTTTAATGAAGATTTGATATTTGAACTAAACAAAATAAATGGTGCAACAAAAGAAAATACTAAGAATCATAATTTCATAGATAAAATTTGGGGAAATTTAAAAATGAACATTCTCATAAAAGATAAAGAAGAAATTCTAAACAGATTGGAATATTCTGAGTTTGAAATACTTAAAGTATATAAAAACTCATTGACGAACAACACTGATTTTATTCCAAAAAAACTGAATCAAATTTTACAGCAGCAACAAATACTATTAACCAATCAGCATGACAAAATTAAAGATTTAGGAGATAGTATGATTGCAAAATCAAGTATGAGTTTTTAGAAGTAATTGTATTTTTTAAAAATATAATTCAGATTAAATTTAAAAATAAAGGAATGAACCAAATATTAACGATACAAAAAGAACGATTGGGAACTTATCTCAATCAAAGTTTTATTGAAGTTGGCCGCGCTACTGAATTTGCTATTCGTTTTTTTAAAGAAGCCATTAGGCCTCCTTATGAATTCAAGGAGTTGCTTAAACAATGTTACTTAATAGGATATAAATCTTTGCCATTGGTAACTATTACTGGTTTCATTATGGGGTTAGTTCTTACCTTACAATCGAGACCAACTTTAGCAGAATTTGGGGCCGAATCTTGGTTGCCTAGCATGGTGGCACTGTCTTTAATTAGGGAAATTGCTCCTGTAATTACTGCTTTAATTTGTGCTGGTAAAGTAGCTTCAGGAATTGGAGCTGAATTAGGCTCAATGAAAGTAACAGAGCAAATTGATGCCATGGAAGTTTCAGCAATTAATCCATTCAAATATTTAGTTGTAACAAGAATTATGGCAACTACATTAATGATTCCATTACTTGTAATTTATGCAGATGGAATAGGAATAGTTGGAGGTTACATGGGGATTAATATTCATGGAGATGTAAATGTTGTCCGCTATTTATCACAAGTGATTGAATCCATTACGTTTTTAGATATTTTTCCCGCAACTATAAAAACTTTTTTCTTTGGATATTTTATAGGAATGATTGGTTGCTATAAAGGATATAATGCTGAAAATGGAACTGAAAGTGTAGGTAAAGCAGCAAATTCTGCTGTAGTTACAGCCTCATTAACCATTTTTATAATTGATATGATTGCGGTACAAGTAACTGATTTATTTTTTTAATATGGAAAAAAATTACACTCTTCAAAAAAATAATCCAGTAATTGAAATTAAAGACTTACACAAATCATTTGGTACAAATGAAGTTTTAAAAGGAGTAACATTTAACTTAAACAAAGGAGAAAACCTGGTAGTTCTAGGTAAATCCGGTTCAGGAAAGTCAATTACTATTAAATGTATCGTTGGACTTATTAAGATAGACAGCGGCATTATTACAGTGTTTGACCAAGAAATCAATTCATTAGAAATTAACGAGTTAAACAAAATTAGAACACGCATTGGATTTCTTTTTCAAAATGCTGCTTTATATGATTCTATGAGTGTTCGTGAAAATCTTTCTTTTACATTGAGAAGACATGATACCTCATTATCAACTGATGCAATTAATGAACAGGTTTTAGAGGTACTAGAAAGTGTGGGATTGAAGGAAGCCATAGACAAAATGCCCTCTGAATTATCTGGAGGAATGCGCAAAAGAATAGGGCTTGCAAGAACACTGATTCTTAAACCAGAGATTATCTTGTATGACGAACCCACAACGGGACTTGATACCATTACCTCAAGAGAAATAAGTGAACTCATCTTAGAACTCCGACAAAAAAACAAAACATCATCAATAATTATAACGCATGATATGCCCTGTGCAAGACTTACATCTGATAGAATTGTAATTTTAAAAGAAGGTGTAATACATGTTGAAGGAACATATGATGAGCTAGAGAAAAGTGAAGATGAATGGGTTCGTTCATTTTTTATTTAAATTAAAAATTAAAAATCATGGTTAAAGAGTCAGGATACCAATGGAAATTAGGAATGTTTGTAATAGTTGGACTATTTTTATTTGTAGGTACCATCTATTTTGTAGGCAAACAAAAAAACTTATTTGGATCAACTATTGAGTTGTATTCAAAATTTAATTCAGTAAACGGTCTTGCAGTAGGCAACAACGTTCGATTATCAGGTATAAATATTGGTACTGTAGAACATATTGAATTCCTCAATGATACCTCGGTTGTTATTAAAATGGTAATCAAAGATGAAGTTAGAAAATACATCAAGAAAGATGCCGTGGCAAGCATTAATTCAGATGGTTTAATGGGCGATAAAGTCTTAACAATAACTTCAGGAAAGAAATCTACTATATTGATTAATGATCAGGATTATATTAGATCTAAAAAAGCCATTGAAATGGATGACCTGATGGTGAGTGTTAAGAAAAGTGTAGATAATGCCGGACTCATAACTGCTGAGCTAGCTCAATTTAGCTCAAGTATGAATAATGGTGATGGAGCATTATCTAAACTGGTTTCAGATAAAAAATTCGGGAATAGCGTGGACAACATGGTAACCAGCCTAGAAGCAAGCGCATCAGAGTTTAAAACTTTTACTACTAGTATGAACAATGGTAAAGGTGCTTTATCAAAACTTATAAGTAACGAGCGAATGGGGAATTCAATAGATTCTTCTTTAACCAATGTAAAAACAGCTACAAAAGGCTTAAATGAAGTAATTGAGGCAGCAAAACATAATTTTTTATTGAGAGGTTTTTTCAATAAGAAGAAAAAAGAAGAAGATAAAAAACTCGAGGAAGCACAAGAAATTGAAGAAGCCGAAATGAAAAAAGCTCTGAAAATGGATCAAAAAAATGATTCTCTTAAGAAATAATTCTCTTGTTTTATTGTATCCAAGCTATTTTTAGAAGTCTAAAACTATTTTGAATAAATAAGGTAAGTTAGTATACAAATCAGTGAAAATCACAACAAATAGCCATAGTTATATAATTTAATTAGTTAGTATTTTGGGAACTTTGGAGGGTGAAGATTATTTCACTATTAATAACCAAAATTATGAATTCAAATGATTTAGAAGGGAACTGGGAACAGCAGAAGGAGAAATTAAAAGAAAAATTTGTTGCTTTGACTAGCAACAAGTCATTATTTTCAGAATCTAAGAAAGAAGAAATGCTTAAAAAATACCAAGACAAACTAGGAA
>NZ_MTCA01000295.1:0-3057 GCF_002150205.1 Flavobacterium sp. FPG59
CCCCTTGTTATTTCATATGTTTGATAAATTTTCTAGCTTGTTCGAGCGTCCTAATTATTGGTATAGTTATTTTTTCGTCGTATTTTAAATAATAAAAATGGGTACCAACTGAAATCAAATAAACTCTTCACACTCATTAAGATTGACATGCTTATTATAGCGCTGTTTATTATTTAATTAATTTATTAGAACTTACATTTATCAAAATTGCTAATGACGATATTATCGAAGGAGTAAACATAATAAATAAAACAATAATCGGCTCGTATGAATCACCAATGCCGTAACTCTTGGAAAAAATAAATGGTGATAGAATCACAAACAAACATCCAAAAATCAATGAAAATAATGCAGTTAGTTTTATGATGAGTTTATCTTTAAAATCAATCAATCCAAACCTCCGAGCGTTCCATCCTGTTACAGTCATTGTCGTAAATATTGTTAAGGTAAACAATGCAGTAATCTCGAGACTTTCAAAAATTAAAATTAGAAACGTTATAAGTGCCATTATTGAATAAAATACAACTGAAATCCATCCAAAAATCCGAACTATTTTTTCTTTCATTTTTACTTTTATTCTATTCGGTTATACAGCTTTCAAGATCGTCACTCGTATGTGTAATTAGAGTCTAAATATATTTCTGAAAAAATCTAATGACTGAGACAAACTAAAATCATAGTAATCTATTCATCACGAGCGAGACGCTCGCGGTAGCCTTTAGATTTTAAGTTCTACTTAAAAAAAAGCCAACAAAAGTAATAACAAATAGAATCGCCATTACTCCATTCAGAATAAATCCAAATACACTTCTAATTCCAGTTGGCTCCTGTAGGCTTTTGAATGAATATACAATTCCAATTATAGAAATAAGACCGATTAGTAAGCCAATTATAGCAGTAAAATAGTTAGAAATATCAAGCCCAAATACTCCCCAAATTAATAATAAAAATAAAAGTATCGCTATTATTCCTAAGGTAAATGCTATGTTAGAGTTGGTGCATTGTGTTATTCTTTGACTCATATTTCATGTGATTTGTTCTATTTGTCTGCAAGCAAGCGCGAGCGCCACGCTCTTGAACACAAATACTATTTCATTTTTTTTAAATCTAATGACTTCCGCCAACTATAATCATATTGATCCTTAACACCTATCACGAGCGAGACGCTCGCGCCAGCGGGGGAAAGCCTTTCTTTCAGGCACATTTTTTTATTTTGGTTAAATAGACAATTAAACATTCTGGAGTTTCAGAATATTGACTCAATTGCGATAAAATTTGTGCGCTATCGACACTAAATTTTGTTTTCTTTTTCAAAAATTTATTTTTGATATTTGCATCTTCAATCAAGTATTTAAGAAAAAGCGTAAAGAATTCTATTTCATATTTGCCGCGGAAAGAACAAGAATTGCAATTTTCTTCAAAATTTTTTAATTTATCTTTCAACTCTTCTTCGGTTACTTGTATTGAATCTGGATACTTATCCATAATATCGTTCAGAGTATAATTTGATTGTATATTTCCAATTTTTATAACTGCAAAGTCTTTTGGGAATTTTTCATTTAGCGAAATGTTTACAATTGTGTTACTTTTCTTTGCTTTTTCTTTTGCAGTTGCATACCAAGCATTAAACAATTTAACGGCACTGTGAAATTCATTTTGATTTTGTCTAAAAAGATTTATTATGAATATGTATTCATCGTCAATCTCGTGAAGCATAAATTCATTTTTTAATATTCTAGATAAAACACTTTCAGTACAATACAAATTTTCTATTGAATAACATGGAGTGCAATATAATTTTTCGTCCTCTATTTTTTCATCAAAGTCTCTGTCGATAAAAAAAGCAGTTTTTAAATTATTGTATTTAGGGATAATTTTTTCGAATGTCTCTATTACTGATTTTTTGTTACCACAAATTATAGGATGATGATTGTCTTTATAGATCTGATTTATTTTAGGAAAATAATAATGGGTGTCTTTTCCTTCATAAAAACAAAACAAATCTGTCCCAAATTCTCTATGAAGCAATACAAATTTATGAAATGCTACAGCAGAAGAATTTCTGCTTTGTTCTAATAATTCGATAGGATTCATTTTGATTGCATTTTAATATAGTCAGTCAATCCAAATGCATATTTTTGTACTTCATTATCGTAAATGAAAGGAGAATGAGTAACACAAAACAGGAAATTACATTTTTTTGAATTTATAATGTCTGGAAGTAATTTTTGCTGCCAATTTATAGACAATGAAAGTTCTGGCTCGTCAAAAAGTACAATAAAGGATTTGTCTAAATCAAGATAGATTTTTGAAAAAAGTGAAACTATTTGTTTTTCTCCGGAAGATAAATGATTTAGATCAATAACTTTACTTTCGCTATTTTCACTATTATCTCTAATTATTTCCAATTTTACAGAACTTTCGTTGTAGTGAAAATTCTTAAGATTTAAATATTTATTACAAGTCTCGGCAAAGTTTCTAATTGCCAAATCTAGTTCTTCTTGTTCGTTATATAAATCTATTAATTTATCAATTAAAAAAAGCAAACCTTTGTTTGTTTTTTTTCCTGATTTAATATATTCAATGATATTAGATTTGTCTTCATTGGATATCGTATTTCCTACTCTGTCAAGAATAATTTCAAGTTTTCTTTTGTCAATATTTTCTTTTGCTTTGTAATTTGGAAATTCTTTTGAAAGTTGACTTAGCAAATCTCCAGTTATTTTGGAGAAACCAATTAATGACTTGTGAGTAATCTCTTGAGTAATGCTTTTTATTTTCTTTCTAACATCTTCCATCCCAAATTGAATAACTTCATCTATCTCGGATTGCTCGTCATCATCCTCATCCGTTTCATTTTCAAAAAAAGGATTGTCATAATATTCATTTCTATTATTAATTTTTTTTTGTAAACTCTCTAGTTGCGATTCAATTCTCCTGTAAGTTGGGAAGTATAAAATTTTGCTAGATATATTTTGATCTAAAACTTCAATTATATTTTGAAAGTTAAGAGATTCAGATTCGCTAATGAATTTCTTAATAGTTTCATATATAAAT
>NZ_MTCA01000317.1:0-2404 GCF_002150205.1 Flavobacterium sp. FPG59
ATTAATACCTAAATTTGCCACCGAAACTTCGGAATGATAGGTAGGTTTTTTTAGCTTACAAATCATTATAAAATATGAAAATGAAAAAAATAATATATCTCGTTTTAACTGTTGCCTTACTCAGCTCTTGTAATGAATATCAAAAAGCATTAAAATCTGAGGATGTTGCTGTGAAATTTGAAATGGGAACCAAGTTATATGATGCTGGTAAATACTCTAAAGCATTAAAGATTTTTGAACAAATTGCACCTGCATACAGAGGAAAACCGCAAGCTGAAAAATTATTTTTTATGTTTTCTCAGTCCTACTATAAAACAAATCAATTTTACTTAGCAGGATATCAGTTTGATAATTTTGTTTCGAGTTATCCAAAAAGTGAAAAACTAGAAGAAGCAGCCTATTTAGGAGCAAAAAGTTATTCGATGTTATCTCCTGTTTATAGTTTGGATCAAACTGACACTAACAAGGCATTAGATAAGCTTCAGAATTTTATAGATGCATATCCAAATTCGCAATATGCAAAGGATGCTAATTTAGCCGTAAAAGCTTTGAGTGAAAAAGTGGAGAAAAAAGTATATGAAAACGCAAAGGGGTATCACACCATTTCTGATTATAAATCAGCTATAGTTGCGCTTGAAAATTTTATAGTTGATTATCCTGGTACGAAATATAAAGAAGACGCTTTGTATTACAAACTGGACTCGGCCTATCAACTAGCTATTAATAGTATTCCTTCAAAAATGCAAGAGAGGTTGAATATTGCTAAAGTTGCTCAAGCTAACTTGGTGAAATTTAACCCAGAATCAAAATACAAGAAAGAAGCTAACTACATGTTAGTGAGAATAGAAAAAGAGTTACAAAATTTTACTAAATAAATAAAGTCATGGATTTAAAAAAGACGAATGCTCCTGTAAACACAATTACATACAACAAAACTGTAATTGAAGAACCAACGGGTAACGTATATGAAGCAATAACGATTATGGCTAAAAGAGCAAATCAAATCAATTCTGAAATTAAAAAAGAATTGACAGAGAAATTAGAAGAGTTTGCTACTTATAACGATAGTCTTGAAGAAGTCTTTGAAAATAAAGAACAAATTGAAGTTTCTAAATTTTATGAAAAATTACCTAAGCCACATGCGTTAGCAGTTCAAGAATGGTTAGATGGTAAAATATATCATAGAGATTCAAACAAATAATTAGTACGATGTCAGTTTTACAAGGTAAGAAAATTCTACTTGGAATTTCTGGTGGAATTGCAGCCTATAAAACAGCTACATTAGTACGACTTTTTATTAAAGCAGGTGCACATGTCCAAGTGATAATGACACCTGCTTCTAAGGATTTTGTCACGCCACTTTCGTTATCTACTTTATCTAAAAATCCAGTTCATTCTAATTTTTATGATCAAGAAAATGATAATGAGCAGTGGAACAATCATGTTGAATTAGCACTTTGGGCTGATTTAATGATAATTGCTCCAGCTACTGCAAATACATTGTCTAAGATGACTAATGGAACTTGTGATAATCTTGTAATTGCTACCTATCTATCAGCAAAATGTCCGGTTTACTTTGCACCAGCAATGGATTTAGACATGTATAAACATGCTTCTACGTTACAAAGTTTTGAAGCCTTAATTCGTTATGGTAATATTTTAATTCCTGCCGAAACAGGTGAGTTGGCTAGCGGTTTATCTGGTGAAGGCCGAATGGCAGAGCCTGAAAATATTATTGCTTTTATTGAAAATGATTTAAATAGTAAGTTACCACTTAAAGGAAAAAGAATTTTAATTACCGCAGGTCCAACTTACGAAGCTATAGATCCAGTTCGTTTTATTGGGAATCATTCATCTGGTAAAATGGGTTTTGATATTGCAATTAGTGCTGCAAATAGGGGAGCAACAGTTTACTTAGTCACAGGGCCTACACATTTTAAAGTGAGTAATAGTTTGATTAATGTAATACCAGTAGTGTCTGCAGAGGATATGTATAAGGCCTGTCATAATGTATATGATTCAGTTGATGTTGCCATTGCAGCCGCTGCAGTTGCTGATTATAGACCGAAAAATATTGCTGAACAAAAAATTAAAAAAACCGAAGAAAGCTTTACAATTGAACTTGAAAAGACTAAAGATATTCTTGCCTCTATGGGAGAAAAGAAAATAAATCAGTTTTTAATAGGGTTTGCATTAGAAACTGAAAATGAAATTGAAAATGCAAAGTTGAAAATCAAGAAAAAAAACTTAGATTTGATCGTTCTTAATTCGTTACAAGATCAAGGTGCAGGTTTTGGAAAGCTAACGAATAAAGTAACTTTTATAGATCAATCATTCCAAGTATCTCCAATGGATTTAAAATCCAAAGAAAAAGTTGCAGATGATATTATGGATAAAGTATGTC
>NZ_MTCA01000365.1:0-1441 GCF_002150205.1 Flavobacterium sp. FPG59
GTAATTAAACTTAAAACTACAGAAATTAAAGTTAATGTCACCAACGAATATATAGAAACCGAACTTATTGATCGAGGCTCTCAAATATTCAAGATCAGAGAACGAAATAAATTTAATTTATTGATTGACAATATGAAAGTTAACTTGTATTTTCTTAATAGAAGTGCTAAAGTTAATTTCGGAAAAATTATGGGCATACCACCAGTAAAATATGGATCAGTGTTTTTATTTAAAAATGGATTTAGGGTTCAGCCCTATGGAGATACAGGTGACGATAGTTGGGGGTTAGACTTTAGAGCTCAACAAGGACATAATAGGACTTTAGCAACAAGAGATTTATTTGGAAGAGTTGACATTATATCTGAAAATGTTGAGCAATTTAAAGAAGTATCTAGTAGAGATGGAGGACTGGTTGAAACAATTGGTTATCATCAATTAATGGAAATATTCAAAGAAAAAGCACATAAGCGTCTCGAAAGATATGTTGTTGGCGTACTTTGGGGGGAAGCATTTTTAAGGAAAAAATATTTCATATCTGACAGCGAAGGTTTTAAGTTTAGGAAGGATTTAGTAAATGATAAAGATTCAGATGAGTTTTCAATTGCTAAAGGGAATATTGGTAGTAAGATAGATTTCATTCAATTACTCAAAGGGTTGACTGATGAAAAGGATATTGAAATTTTAGATTATAATAAAGATTTAATCGATTTAGTCAACGAAAATCTGGAAGCAGTTCAGCCAAAATTCTTGAAAGATTTTGAAAAAATAGCTGACAAAATTAATGATGAAGATTTAAAAAGAACTTTTGATTTAACACAAGAAAATTTTCATCGCATAGAAAAAGAAAAAGAACAAGCTGAACAAAAAGCCAACGATGAAGAGCGGAAAAGAAAAATAGCTGAGGAAATTGCTAAGGAAGAAGTAAATAAAAGAAAATTAGCTGAGAAGAAAGTAGAGATAGAGGAGGAAAAACGAAGATTAGCCGAACTCGAAACGTTAAAAAAAGAAAAAGAAAGAGCTGAGGCTCAATTGGCAAAAATAGTTGCTGAGCAAAAAGCGAAAGAAGAACAAGATAAGAATAAAAAACTTACGGATAAGAATTCTCTATTAAATCAAGAAGTTAGCTATTTCAAAGCTACAAGAAAGACTCTTACTGGAGATGATGCTGAGCAACTTGTGCATTCAATTGATTTATATGTTGGTAATGCTGCTTCATATTTAGATTCAATTTTTGAAAAAGAAAACGGATTTAGCATAAAAACAAAAGAAAACTTATACTATGTAAAAAGTAATTTAGACAAGGCATTAAAAGTTTCTCAAATAATTATTAAATCAGATTTTGATTATAAAAGTTCAAATCATAAGGTAGATTTGGCAAAATATATTGAAGATTATTTTAATGATTGTGCCATCGCAAGGATAGATAAATTAAATATTAAAG
>NZ_MTCA01000202.1:0-5452 GCF_002150205.1 Flavobacterium sp. FPG59
ATATAAGCAGTGAAACTAGCTAACATATAAAAATTATAGACTGAAAAATTAATTAATCCAGTCCATAATGTAAAGTATTTGCCTATAAATTCCGTTAAAAACGAAAATACAATTATAAACAATATAAATTTAGCTTTATTATTAGGCAATTTATAATACAATCGAAATCCTATTAAACTTGATAATAAAGCTAAATAAATAATATAAAATCTTAAATCTTCAAACATTTATTAAATATAAGGGATTGGAGGTGGATTACCAATAGAGCCATAGTTTAATGGTGCAATATTTAAGGAGTCATCGTTTTCTATAGATTTTTCCATTTTTGACACTTCTGTAGTTTTTTTAATTTTCTTTGACCCTGTTGGAGCTAAAAAAATAGTTGTTAAACCTGCTTTTTCGGCATATGCTTTATCTTCGGGATAAGCGCCAAAATGAAAGCGAATTCCATCAATTTCACCTTTTTGTTTTTTAGCTTCGGCTTTTATGTAAGCAATATAGTTTTCTAATTCTACTATTGAAAACCAAATCGCATTAGCATCTTCTTTTTTTATAGCTTCCTTGATTAAAGGATATCTGGTTTTATTATAATTTTCATTTAGCAATTTAGCAAATTCCTTGGTAATTAATTGTTTTGGTTTTACTTGTTTTTGTTCCATAATGTTTTTTTAGTTAAGGTTAGATTATTAAAAGATAACAGGGCAAAACTATTTCAATTCAGTAGAAACCACAAGGGGAAATATCCCCTTTTTTTTAGGGCAAATAGAAAAATAAAATAGGGTGTGTTTACTCTTTTGTACAAACTTGTTATGATTCAACTTTGTATCGAACCATTTGGTGCACAAAATGGAGAGGTGGAATCTGAAAAACCTTAATAAGAGTAAGAAAAAAAACTTAACAATAAGAATTATGTCAAATTTAGTAGCAGAATTAAATAGTTTAGATTTTAGTGTTTACATCGGTGGACCATTACAAGCAGCTGTTCAAGCTCAAAATGCAGCCTCTATGGCACAAGTTAACTTTATACAATCGGTTGGTTTTGAGGAAGGAAGTTCTTCAACAGCACCAAAGCAGTTGCGTTATGTAGATTTCAACTACAAAAAATCGGTCCCTAATCCTGATTATAATGGTAGTAATGATAAATTTCTTGAAAAAGAAGTCGAAATCAAAGTTCCATTCTTAACCATGTTATCTATTCCAAGTATCAGAATAGAGGAAATGACCATTGATTTCAATGCTAAGCTTACTTCTACTGAGACCAAAAGTGTTTCTAGTGAGTTTAACGTAAGTGCTGAGCTTGGAATTAATTATAAAATTGTCAATTTCAAAGCCTCTGCTTCGTACAAGAGATCATCAGCTACGGGTTCAACTGTAGAAAAAACTTATAATCTAGGTGTTCACGTTCGTGCTGTTAATGATGAATTACCAGCTGGATTAGATCGTATCTTAACAATGCTAGAAGATAGTATAGCTAGTGTAAACCAGTAATAATATTAAAATAGATTGGCTGTCTTATTTGAGGTGGCCAATCTATTTAAAAAATAAAAAACTATGATAAAATTAAATGATTACCTAGGAAGTATTGTAGCTAGTTTTACCAATGCTAAAATAATGTCTGACCTTCAAACTGTAAAATTGGCCGAAGAATATGCCAAACATGATTATTTAAAACATTTCTCAATTCCAAGAATGCGAATTGACGATGTTGAAATGACAATTCCCATTGCTTTAGATGAAATTGAAAACATCGCAAAACCTCCAGTAATTGGTTTTGATAGTATCAAGATTAACACTTTAGTTTATAGTTTTCTATTAGAAAAATTTGGAGTCTTAAAAATTACAAAAGAACCTACTAAATTGCTACAAACGGAGACAGCCAGACAAGTAAGTATTTTGGAAAAACAAATTAAAATAACTAACAGTCATGATTCTATTTCGGGTTTTTCAAAAGAAATCGTAGTGTATTATTTAAAGATAATTGAAAAATATGCTTTGGTAAACAAAGAGGTATTAGCCAAAATCAACATTGATTTGATTATAAAAGATTTAATTACAGTTTTAACGCGAGAAATTACAATTAGTAAAGAGGTTGAGGCTTTAGCTAATCTTAATATAGTTGTTGAAGCTAATAAATTAAGAGAACTTAAGTCTGAAAATTTAATCTTCATTAAATTAAAAATTTCTGAAAACGGAATGGAGTGGAGTAGATCTGAAAATGCTAAAGGAGAAATAGAATCAAAATTATTACCTGAATAAAGATGAGAAAATCAACATTGAACCTGGTTAGCGTTTTGAAAAATAACTTGTTAGAATTTCCAAAAATAACGAGAAGTCTTCAAACAAAAGATCCTTTGTTTATCGAAAAATTAACAGCTTGGATTGCTAAAAATGAAGAGATTTTAAGCACATATACTATCAGTGAAGTATCTGAATTGTCTGGTTTACAAAGTAAGTTATTGATTCCAAGGTTTTCCGATAATAAAAGTATCTCTTTAAAGAAAGCGCAACTAAAAGCTGCCTCGGAGATATTATATGATTTACAAAGCTTGATATTGACAGTTTTGAAACCCTTTGAATTAAAAGTTGAGGAGTGTAGAGAACTGGTAAAGCAAATCTTATTGATCATTAGCCAGGCAAAAGTTGTAAAGTATGATCCTGATTTGCCGTTTGAAAATTTTGTAGATGCTATCTGGAAATTTACGACGTCAAATGAACAATTACAAGCTGGAGCAATCAAATTGAAAACAATGCTAATTATGTCCGATATTCAAATGCTTATTGCCGAAGAAATAAACTTAGAAGATTACTGCTAAAAAGAAAATTGTAAACTATTTTTAGTGTTTCAAAATATTTAAAAAAGCGGTCGACTTCAATTTAAAGCAACCGCTTTTTTAATTTCCACAATATGTATTATCTTAAAACGGCACCAAGTTCCGTTTCAAAATTCTTTTGCAACTTACTCATAATTTTATCAATTTGAGCATCAGTAAGTGTTTTTGCATTGTCTTGAATGGTAAAACTCACTGCATATGATTTTTTTCCTTCGGGTAAGTTTTGACCTTCGTAAACATCAAATAGATCAATGTTTTTCAAAAGTCCTTTTTCAGTTTGTCTAGCCAAGTTGTATAAGCTTTCATAACTAACTGTTTGATCTAGCAATAAAGCTAAGTCTCTGCGTACCTCAGGATATTTTGGAATCTCTGTATATTTAATTTTAGTACTTATTTTTTTAAGGATTAAATCCCAATTAAAGTCAGCATAAAACACTTCTTGTTTGATTCCAAAATGTTTTAATATTACTTTTTTAACTACTCCTAATGATACGATTGTGTCATTCCCAACAACAAGTGAAATTCCTTCAGCAAAAACATCAAGTTCAACTGGTTTAGTTTGTAATTTATCAATACCCAATCGAGATAAAATACCCAAAACATATCCTTTAAACAAAAAGAAATCAGAAGTTTTTTGTGTTCCAGTCCAGTTTTCTTGGTTTCTATTACCAGTAAGTAATAAACTTAAATGTTTTTTTTCTTCATAACCAGCAAGGTAATTGTGGTATGTTTTACCAAATTCAAACAGTTTTAAATCAGCGTTTTTACGATTAATGTTATACGATACTGCTTCAAGTCCAGAGAATAGTAATGATTGTCTCATGGTTGATAAATCAGCACTCAAAGGATTTAACATGGTTACATTATTCGTAGGATTTAGTTGATCAGAAAGTGTAACGTAGTTTGCCGTTGTCAATGAGTTAGCCATCATTTCATGAAATCCTTGAGAGTTCAATTGAGAGGCAATAACATTTTGAACTTTATAATCTTCGTTTCGTGGCGCGTTAAAAACCGTAGCATTCAATTTATTTGAAAAAGCAATATTGTTATAACCGTAAACTCTTAAAAGTTCTTCAATAACATCAATTTCTCTTTGTACATCTACACGGTAAGCAGGAATAGTTAATCCAAGTCCAGCATCCGAAACACTATTTACCTTAATGTCTAGTGAAACTAGAATTTTTTTAATAGTATCTTTTGGAATTTCCTGACCAATGATTTTATTGACATTTTTAAAGTTTAGAAAAACATTAAAATCTTCAATTTTCTTTGGATAGACATTCACTACATCTGATGTGATTTCGCCACCGGCAACTTCTTGAATTAGTAAAGCAGCACGCTTTAATGCATATTCAGTGATGCTAGGATCAATTCCTCTTTCAAATCTAAAAGAGGCATCGGTATTAAGTTGATGTCTCTTGGCTGTTTTTCTAATACTTACAGGATTAAAATAGGCACTTTCCAAGAAAATCGTACTAGTACTTTCTGAAACTCCAGATTTTTTTCCACCAAAAACACCTGCAATACAAAGTGGCCCTTTTTCATCACAAATCATTAAGTCCTCCTCGTGTAATTCTCTTTCAACATCATCAAGAGTGGTAAATTTAGTCCCTGCTGCAAGAGTTTGTACGACTACTTTTCCGTTTATTTTAGCAGCATCAAAGGCATGAAGGGGCTGACCCAATTCGTGTAAAACGTAATTCGTAACATCAACAATGTTATTTTTTGGGTTTAACCCAATAGCTTTTAATCTATTTTGTAACCAAGCAGGAGAAGGTTTTACCTCAATACCGGATATTGTAACGCCACAATATCTAGGTGCTAATTTTGGTTCTTTAACATCAATATCAATCTTTAAAGTTCTTTTATCTACCCTAAAATTACTAACTGAAGGTGTAATAAGCTCTACGCTAACTCCATTTTGTAAAAGTCCAGCTCTCAAATCTCTTGCTGTACCTAGATGGCTCATAGCATCAGCACGATTTGGTGTTAATCCTATTTCAAAAACTTCATCATTTTCTATTTTAAAGACAGTTGCAGCGGCTGTTCCAGGAACCAATGAATCGTCAAGGATCATGATTCCGTCGTGGCTTTCGCCAAGACCTAATTCGTCTTCTGCACAAATCATACCGTGGCTTTCTTGACCTCTAATTTTTCCTTTCTTGATCGTAAAAGCGTTACCCTCTTTATCATACAATTCAGTACCAATTGTAGCAACAGGTACTTTTTGTCCTGCACCTACGTTACTAGCACCACAAACTACTTGTATGGGTGTTCCGGTTCCTATATCAACAGTTGTTATTTTCAGTCTGTCAGCATCTGGATGTTGTACACATGTTAATACATGACCTATAACTACTCCTTCTAATCCTCCTTTAATAGATTGGTACTTTTCAACCACTTCTACTTCAAGCCCTAAGTCTGTAAGCAATGCAGCTGTTTCTTCGGATTTCCAGTCTATTTTTATAAATTGTTTTAACCAGTTGTATGATATTTTCATTTGTATTTTTTAATGATATTGCTTTACAAGTCCCGTTTTCAAAGACGCGTGCAAATATAAGGATTGCAGTTTGTAGTAAGAAACTATTTTTTTTGTTTTTTAAGTTATAATTGTATTCATT
>NZ_MTCA01000394.1:0-1116 GCF_002150205.1 Flavobacterium sp. FPG59
GTAGAAAGGTATTATAATAAAAAAAGTATTGTTTATCATTATTTCATTGAAAAACGGCACGTTTTTTGGTAAAATTTATGATAATTATAAACAAAACTTAACACCTTTAAACTAAATTTGTAACAATAATAAAAACTATTATCTATGAAAAAAATAGCATTGACCCTAACTGTTTTAGCCCTGATGACATCATGTGTTTCTAAAAAGAAATTCGCAGATCTAGAGGCTAAAAACAAAGAAACACAAGACTTATTAAACACTGCAACAGTAAAACTAAATTCTTGTTTAGAAGAAAAAGCAGCTCTTGCAGCAACTGCAGCAACCTTAAAAGAGCAAAACCAAGGTTTGATAAGTGTTTCTAAAGACATGACTGTTTTATCTACAAAAGGAGCCGAAAATATTGAAAAAGCCTTAGAATCAATCAAAGAGAAAGATTTAAAAATAAGCAGAATGCAAGATGCTTTAACTAAAAAAGACAGTGTAACTCTTGCTCTTGTTACTAGTTTAAAAAGATCTGTAGGAATCTCTGATCCGGATATTGAGGTAAATGTTGAAAAAGGAGTAGTTTTTATATCAATTGCTGATAAATTATTATTTAAAAGTGGTAGTTATGAAGTGACTGATCAGGCAAAAGGAGTACTTGAAAAAGTAGCTAAAGTTGTTAATGACAAACCTGATTTTGAATGTATGGTAGAAGGTCATACAGATAATGTACCTTACAATGGTACAGGAGTTTTACTTGACAATTGGGATTTAAGTGTTAAACGTTCTACAGCCATTATACGTGTATTAACAAATCAATTGGGTGTAAAACCGGAGCAATTGATAGCTGCTGGTAGAAGTTCATATATTCCGCTAGTTGCGAATGATACACCTGAAAATAAATCAAGAAACCGTAGAACTAGAATTGTGGTATTGCCTAAAATTGATCAGTTTTATGAAATGATTGAAAAAGAAATGAAAAATCAAAAGAAATAATTTTTCATCAAATTATAATTTAAACGCCTCAATAAGAGGCGTTTTTTTGTTATTAAAATCATGTTTTTATCTAATTTTAATGTTAAAAATATTTAATAAGCAATCAACATCATTTCCATTGTAATGAGATACTTATTA
>NZ_MTCA01000085.1:0-12125 GCF_002150205.1 Flavobacterium sp. FPG59
GTTGTAATAAGACGCTTCACTTTTGATAAAATATTTCAAAATTGAAAAACTACAAAAGCGGGTTATATGGATATTTTTCAATAATTTGCACCCTTATAAAAAACTCCTTTCCAAAAACCTTGATCGCCTTTGTAGCAAGACTTTCTCATGTATTTAAAAAAAATTTCGCTCTTCAATTATAAAAATTTTTCAGAGGCCAGCTTTGATTTTGACCATAAAATAAATTGTTTTGTAGGTAAAAACGGCATTGGCAAAACCAATGTTCTGGATGCAATTTATCATTTGTCGTATGGCAAAAGTTATTTTAACCCACTAGCGGTTCAAAATATCAAACACGGTGAGGAATTTTTTGTCATTGATGCAGAATTTGAAAAAAATGAAAGAACGGAGCAAATAGTTTGTAGCCTAAAAAAAGGGCAAAAAAAAATCCTTAAACGCAACGGTAAGAATTACGATAAATTTTCAGACCACATCGGTTTTATACCACTTGTTATCATTTCGCCCGCAGATAGAGATTTGATTGTTGAAGGTAGTGAAACTAGAAGAAAGTTTATGGACAGTGTGATATCTCAACTGGATGCCCACTACCTTCAGGAATTAATACATTATAATAAGGTAATAAGTCAACGCAATGCTTTGCTTAAATATTTTGCTCTCAATCACGTCTACGATTCAGATACTCTTTCTATCTATAATGAACAATTGACTGTATTAGGGAATTCGATTTTTGAAAAACGAAAAGATTTTGTGGCTCAATTTCTACCTATTTTTATTGCTCATCACAAAGCAATCACTGGATCAGAGGAAACCGTTCAGTTGCTCTATGAAAGTCACTTATCCCAAAAAGGTTTTTTATCCTTGCTAGAAGAAAACATTACAAAAGACCGAGCACTACAATATACTAGTGTGGGCATCCATAAAGACGATTTAGTTTTTCAAATTGATGAGCATCCCATTAAAAAATTTGGTTCACAAGGACAGCAAAAATCATTTTTGATTGCATTAAAACTGGCTCAATTTGAATTTTTAAAAAAACAAAGTGGTGTGAAACCCATTTTACTTTTTGATGATATTTTTGACAAACTTGATGAAAGTAGGGTTAGTAAAATTATCGAAATGGTAAATAGTGCTACTTTTGGACAATTATTCATAACAGACACACATTCAGACCGTACGGAGACTATTGTAAAATCTACGCATCAGTCTTATAAAATTTTTAATCTATAAACTTAATACGAACCAAAATCAAACCAAATGATTCCTATCAAAAATAGAAAAATAGTCCACATATTTCTTTTTATTTCTATCATTGCTTTGCAAATTGTAGCATTTACTTTTTGGTATTCTGAAACAAAAATTCAAAATAACATTTACAACTCAATTGATGCTCTTGCAAAGCCTAATGAAGCTTTGACCTTGTCTAATGAAGCTATAAAAAGTTATTTTGAAGCTAATAATGCCTTCAATGAATATTTAAATTCCAATTCAACGGAACGGTATATAAAATATCAAGAAGCCATAAAAAAGATGATTACTGATCTTGAAAAACTAAGCAGCTTGACTCAAAAAAATGTTGCTTTCAAGACCATCATAAAATCAAAATTAGGATTAGAAAGTGATATGGGCAAACTGAGGAATGAGTTTGATGCCATCATGAATTCAAATCTTAATAAAACATCTCCAAATGATTTAAACTTCAAATTAAAATCATACAATTATGAAAAAGTTCTAAGTTCTATCAGTTACGATACTACAAAAACAGCCGTTGTAACAAAAAAGAAAGGTTTTTTTGGCAGACTTGGAAATGCTATTGCTGGTAAAAATGATGTTGACAAAGAGGAAGTGAAATCTGTGATAAAAATGGTTTTTAATAACCAAGAAAAAGCAGGTTCCTTTGAAGAGCAATTGAAAAATATTTTTCAGGTTACTGAGAATTATTACAAAAACGAAGTTTCAAAGTTGCAAAAAGTTCATTTTGCACTCAAAGAAAAAGACAACGAACTCATTAAAATTAATAAAAAAATATTAACAAAAAGTCAAGAAATTGTCTTGATTTATTCTAGTTCAGCTCAAGAGTTGAATAAAATAGAATACTTGCAGAACATAAAGGAATACAATTCTAAACTAGTAGAAAAGAAACAATTTATCTTTTACTTGTTAATTGCCATGAGCATTATCACTTTTCTATTGCTGTTATACACCATCTACTCTTTCATACTTGAAAAGAATTTAAACAACTTAAGACAAAATGCAGAAATTAATCTAGACAAAAAGAATCAATTAATTGGAATGATCAGTCATGAAATGAGAGCGCCATTGAATATTATTTCAAACTTTTCTAGAAAAATTAAAAACTCAAATACAAACCCTTCATTAAACTCACCAATTGACTCCTTGTATTTTACTGCTAACTCCTTGCAAATAACAGTAAGTCAAATTTTGGATTTTTTTAAAAATGAAAACAATACATTACTACTTTACAATACCAAGATGAACTTAAAAACAGAGGTCAGTGCTATTTTAGAATCTTTAAAAGCGCTGGCTGAATTGAAGCAACTCGAAATTAAATATACTATCCCTAAAGAGCTAGACGAAAGTGTTTGGGCAGATAATGTTAAAATTCACCAGTTGTTTTACAACATTATAGGTAATGCAATAAAATTTACCAAAAAAGGTTCAATTACAGTAGTTACAGCTCTCCAAAAAACAGGCGAAAATTATAGATTTGATGTAAAAATTACCGACACAGGAGCTGGAATTCCCGCTGAAGAAGTAGATAAAATTTTTGATAAGTTTTACCAAAGTAAAGCCCATCAAGAGCAA
Source organism: Flavobacterium sp. FPG59 (assembly GCF_002150205.1). Taxonomy (NCBI): domain Bacteria; kingdom Pseudomonadati; phylum Bacteroidota; class Flavobacteriia; order Flavobacteriales; family Flavobacteriaceae; genus Flavobacterium; species Flavobacterium sp. FPG59. The sequence continues at coordinate 2,824 of NZ_MTCA01000085.1, forward strand.
ATCAGTTTTGGAGCAGGTCTTGGACTCACATTATGCAAAAATATCATTTCACTTTTTAAAGGAGAAATATCAGTAAAAAGCGAACTTAATGTAGGAACTGAAATTTCGTTCTTCTTGATGCTTGAACCATCAAATGAAGAGCAAGAAACTAGCGAAACAAAACTATTAAACCAATTTAAAGACAAAACTACAGAAGTTGTTGTAGTTGATGACGACCCAATGACATTGCTACTTTTGAAAAAATTAATAGAAAAAATACACTTTAAAGCTACTACTTTTCAAGATGTAGAGTCGGCAAAAACGTATTTAAAAACTAACGAAGCTAACTTAATACTTACCGATTTACAAATAAGTGAATATTCAGGATTTGATTTTGTTGAAGACATCAAGAAAATACCGAACAAAAATGCTGACGTGCCCATACTTGTAATCACTGGCGACTCTTATATGAATACCGCAAACTTAAAAGAATTATTGGTAGATGACATATTGATAAAACCTATTAATAAAGAAGAACTATATTTTAAAATTAATACCTTATTAAACAAGCACTAGCATGTGGAAAAGAGCTTAAAAAATTTAGTAAACTCTGATTATTAAACAATAGCACTAATCTACTTTTAAATCACATTGAAAATCTAAAAAATACTGCAGAAATTAAGTATTTTTGAACAACATAAAACATTCCTAATGAAACCATTTAAATACATAGTTATTCTAGCATGCGCTGTATTTTTCACCTCATGTAACGCCCAAGAAACTACAAAAACTATAGATGCGAAGACTTTTAGTGACAAAATTGCCCAAACACCAAGCGCTCAAATTATAGATGTACGTACACCTCAAGAATTTTCGTCCTATCATTTAGATAATGCCATCAATATTGACTGGCTTGGTAACAGTTTTGAAAAAGAAGTAGCCAAATTAGACCCCAAAAAACCAGTTTTTATTTACTGCAAATCTGGAGGGCGAAGTCAAAGCGCACATGAAAAACTCAACCAATTAGGATTTACTACCGTTTATGAAATGAAAGGCGGCATCTTGAAATGGGAAGCTGCAGGATTAGCAAAATCAAATGACAAAGTGATAGGCATGACAATGGAAGAATACACTAAAATCACTACTAGTGATAAAAAAGTTCTCATAAATTTCTATGCTGAATGGTGTGCTCCTTGTAAAAAAATGGCCCCTTACATAAAAACAATGCAAACAGAACTTGCCAATGACATTACCATCATAAGGATTGATGCTGATAAAAATAAAACGCTCATGAGCGAACTAAAAATTAGTGAACTTCCTACCTTACTTTTCTACGAAGGCGCAAAAGTAAAATGGCAAAAATCAGGATACATAACAGAAGTTGATCTAAAAAAACAAATACAATAAAGTATATGCTCACAAAAGAATCACTTCAATTTCTGGTTGATTTAAAAACCAACAACAATAGAGATTGGTTTTTAGACCAAAAAAAAAGATACGAAGCTTTTAAGACAGATTATAAAAGATTTGTTAGTGACTTGCTAGACACCCTAAAACCATTAGACCCAAGTCTAGAACTACTTGAAGTTAAAAATTGTACTTTTAGAATCAATAGAGACATTCGGTTTTCAAAAGATAAAACACCCTATAAATCCCATTTAGGCATCTGGATTTCATCTGGTGCAAAAGGTCATAATAGGTCTGGATATTACATTCATTTAGAAAAAGGAAGCAGTTTTATAGCTGGCGGATTGTATTGTCCAGAAGCTGAAGACGTAAAAAAAATACGAAAAGAAATTGCATTTTTTCATGAAGATTTAGAAGCCATACTAGCCGAGAAAAAATTCAAAAAAGAATTTGGTGATCTTGATAGAAACGAAAAAGATCTTTTAAAAAATCCCCCACGTGGTTATGATAAAGACCATCCAGCAATTGATTTATTAAAACTTAAAAGCTTTGAATCGTCACATAAAATCGATTATGATGATGCCTCAAAAGAAGATTTTACAGCAACAATTTGTCAAAAATTAATTCTTTTAAAACCGCTGAATGATTTTATCAATCGTGCCCTAACGACCGAGTAACGTGAAACAACGAAAAATTCTTTTTTTAGGAGAAACCTACCGTGCAGATGCCATCACTTGGATTAAAGGGCTGGAGGAATTTGGCGGTTTTAAAATCATAACCTGGGAGTTACAAAAACCAAGTAATAATTTAAAAAATAGAATTTTACGACTGTTAGAATACACTACAGCATTATACCAGATTAAAAAAATTATTCGGGCTGAAAAACCAGATATGATCATTGCAGAAAGAACTACAAGTTATGGCTTTCTTGCAGTTTTATGCGGAATTAAACCCGTAGCAATTGCACAACAAGGATACACAGATTTATGGCCAAAAAATTCCATATTGTACCCTCTAAAAAAAAGAATGCAACAATATGCTTTTAAACATGCTACATTAATTCATGCTTGGGGTTCTGTAATGTCACATTCCATGCAAAAAGCAAATGTTAACATGAGTAAAGTTTTGGTTTTACCAAAGGGTATTGACTTCCAAAAATTTAATTGTCCACAAAAAACCTTTTCGGGCAAAATAAATGCTATTGTCACCCGTTCATTATTTCCTGAATATCAACACGAAGTAATTTTAAAAGCCTTTGGAATTATTGAAAGTAACAAAATAGATTTTCAACTAACAATTGTAGGTGATGGCAAAGAACTTTTGAATTTAAAAAAACTAGCGCAAGATTTAAATATTTCTCAAAAAGTTCATTTTACTGGAAGAATTTTAAACACTGAATTACCTAAATATCTTGAAAAAGCAAATCTATACATCAGCATGCCAGTAACTGAAGGAGTTTCGGCATCACTTTTTGAAGCAATGGCCACGCGCTGTTATCCCATTGTAAGTGATATTCCTGGGAATAAAAGCTATATTAAACATAAAGAAAATGGGCAGCTTGTACCCGTGGGCAATTACAACAAACTTGCACAAGAGATTTTATGGGCTATAAAAAACCCTAATAATATTGAAAACGCTACCAAAATTAATTACAATTTTTGCTCTCAAAAAGCAAATTACAAAATAAACATGATGGAAATTGCCAATAAATACCATACTCTAATAAACGCCAAGAAATAACTCATTATGTGTGGAATTAATGGAATCTTTCATTTACAAAATCAAAAAAAGGTAGATGAACGTCTCTTACTTAGAATGAGAGACTCACTAGAACATAGAGGACCTGATGACAAAGGAGTTTTTATTGATAAAAATATCGGATTAGGACATAGAAGATTATCCATTATAGATTTAACAATCGCAGGTCACCAACCCTATATTTCCGAAGACGGAAGATACATAATGGTATATAACGGTGAAATTTATAATTACAAATACTTTTATAACGAATTAAAAAACAATGGGCTTACTATAAAAAATACATCTGACACAGAGGTATTAATGAAACTATTTCAGTTACATGGCTTGAAAATGCTGAATAAACTCAATGGAATATTTGCCTTTGCTATTTGGGATAAACTAGAAAAAAAATTGACACTTGCACGAGACAGGATGGGTGTCAAACCGCTATACTATTCGTTACATAATGAATCATTATATTTTGCATCAGAACAAAAAGCATTGTTTACTGCTGGTGTACCTCTTAAAATCGCTACTGACGGACTAGAGGAATATATTTTCAATCGTTTTGTAGCTGGTGAAAATACCTTATATCAGAATGTGAACAAAGTTTTACCAGGTCACTCTTTAACTATACATCAAAACGGTAATAAAGAGATTTTAAAATGGTGGGACTTGAAGACAGAAATTCAAAATCAAGACCAAATTAAAAAACCTATAGAATGGTTTCAAGAAACATTTAACGATTCTGTAAATTTAAGAATGGTGAGTGATGTACCCGTAGGTGTATTATTAAGTGGAGGTTTAGATTCATCATCAATTTTAGCTTCTTTACACGATCAAAAATATCAAAAAATACAAACCTTTAATATGGGTTTTGAAGAAGCAGAGCATAACGAGTCTCATCTAGCCAAAAGTTTAGCCTCAAAGTTTGATTATGAATTTCACACGATGCAATTAAAAGATGAAAATCTATATGAAAACCTTATTAAAGCTACATACTACCAAGATGAGCCCATTGTACATTTGAGTGAACCTCATATTTTAGCGCTGTCTAAAATGGCTAAACCAAAGGTGAAAGTACTTTTATCTGGTGAAGGAGCAGATGAATTAATGGGAGGTTATGTACGCTATAAAACTTTAAAATATCCATCTTTATTAAATGCAATATCAATGATTAGCAATTTTGAGCTTTTTAATAACAAACCAAGGCTGGAAAAACTGGGACGGTATTCTCAAATTAATACAAATTCAGATTTAGTTATTTTTAATGGATCAAATATATATCCAAATGACATTGCAAAAAATTTCGGCATAAAAAATCCTCCAATAAATGAATACCGAATGAAAATATTTGAGGAAGCAAAATCAATTTACCCTAATAATCTCCGAAGACAGGCACTCTATTTTGACCAGCATACTTATTTGTGCTCTCTATTGGATCGAAATGACCGCTGTACAATGGGAGAATCAATAGAATGTAGAGAACCTTTTTTAGATCCAAGACTCATCATTGGATTAGGTTCATTAGAGGATAAATGGTTGTTTTCAGGAAAAAAATGGAAATTCATTTTAAAAAAATCAATGGAGAAAAAGTTGCCACAAGAAATTCTAAACTTTAAAAAAGTAGGTTTAAGTGCACCTTGGGGTAAATACATGGTAAGCAGTGATGCTTTTAAAGAAGAAATAGAACTTTTTGCTAAAAGTGACCTCTTTCAAATGCCTTATTTTAATCATATCAATATTCAGAAATTGATCTCTAATTTACAAAAAGGAGATATGAGAATGACTCAATATGTTATGCCGCTTTTTATGATGCATATCTGGATGAGAACATACACATCTAAATTTTAATAATTACTTTTGACATTTGTTACAATACTTGAAAAAGCATACCATCATGAACATACTTACCCACTTTTCCCTAAAAAAACACAACACTTTTGGCATTGATGCTTTCGCAAAAAAATTTATAGCCGTACATACCGTCTCAGAATTAGCAATAGTATTAAACCAGAACCAAAATACTGAATTATTTATTATAGGTGGTGGCAGCAACATGCTATTAACACAAGATATTGACGCTCTGGTAATTCATGTGGATTTAAAAGGCAAAAAAATCATCAAAGAAAATGATGACTTTGTGTGGGTTGAAAGTCAAGCAGGTGAAAACTGGCATGAATTTGTACTATGGACCATCAATCAAGATTTTGGAGGATTAGAAAACATGTCCCTTATTCCGGGAAATGTGGGTACAACTCCAGTTCAGAATATTGGGGCTTATGGTGCCGAAATAAAAGATACTTTTGCTTATTGTGAAGCAATGAACATCCAAAACCAAGAAATTAAAACGTTTACTAATGAGGAATGTAAATTTGGTTACCGTGAAAGTATTTTTAAAAATGAAATAAAAAATCAATTCGTAATTACATCCGTAGTTTTTAAACTCACCAAGAAAAACCATAAAATAAACATCTCATACGGAGATATTTCAGGTGAATTAGCCAAAAAAAATATCATAAATCCTACTCTTGTAGACGTTAGTAATGCGGTAATTACTATCAGACAAAGTAAATTACCAGATCCTAAAGAACTGGGCAACAGCGGTAGTTTCTTTAAAAATCCAATAGTTTTAAAATCTGATTTTGAAAAAATACACCAGCGCTTTCCAGAAATGAAATTCTATGAAATTTCAGATACAGAGGTTAAAGTTCCCGCGGGTTGGCTGATTGAGCAAGCCGGTTTTAAAGGCAAACGTTTTGGTGATGCGGGTGTACATAAAAACCAGGCTTTAGTTCTTGTAAATTATGGCAATGCTACAGGAAAAGAGATATTAAATGTAGCGCATGAAATTCAAGATACCGTGTTTAAACTTTTTGGAATTCGTATTGAAGCAGAAGTTAACATTATATGATACACGAATTCCTTTATTAGTATCAACTATAAAATAAAATCAATCCATGTACATTCCTGATATTTACAGAAACGAAAATGCAGCAGAAATAAAAAAATTTCTTTACGAAAACAGTTTTGGTATACTCATCAATCAGTCTAATAGTAAACTGTGTGCTACTCATATTCCATTAGAGCTAGAAACTAACAGTGAAGGAAAAGAAATTTTGTGCGGTCATATTTCAAAAGAGAATCCACAATGGAAAGGATTCTTAGAAAATGACGAAGTTTTAGCAGTATTTTCTGGACCTCACAGTTACATATCTTCTTCGTGGTACGATCATGAAAATGTGCCAACTTGGAATTATATTGCAGTTCAAATACATGGGAAAATCAAAATAATTGATCACGAAGCAGCTGTAGAATCCTTAAAAAGGTTAGTAGATAAATACGAAAAAGGTTCAGAAAGCCCAATTCGTATTGAAGATTTATCAGCAAAAACAATGCGCCAAGCAAAGGGAATTGTAGCCTTTGAGATTGAAATTACAGAAATTAATGCTACAAAGAAAATGTCTCAAAATAGAGACCAAAAAAATTATCAAAACATTATTGAAGCGTTAGAAAAAGTAAATACTCCTCAAGCCATTGCAACTGCAACTGAAATGAAAAAATGTCCTATTTAATTTCTCTGGAAAATTACAATTAGTATTTAACATTTAGAGATTCTATTCATACCTTTGCAACCTTATTTATACACGCCTTGTAACGAATATTAATACTCATAAAACACAAATGCTTATATTACTATTTTACTTTTTTATTTTTATTGTAGCCGTTCAAATACTCTATTATTTAGGGGTCTTCAGGGTTTTTGCTTTCGCCAAAGATCAAAAGAGTACTCCAAAAAAAATTCCAGTATCTGTAATAGTTTGTGCTAAAAATGAAGAAGAAAACGTAGCGCAATTTATACCATTATTAGCAGCACAAGAATACCCTGACTTTGAAATAGTTTTAATTGATGATGCTTCAAGTGACAAAACACTAGATGTTTTTGAAGAATTTGAAAAGCAATATTCAAACATTCGACTTGTAAAAGTGGAAAATAACGAGGCTTTTTGGGGAAATAAAAAATACGCTTTAACGTTAGGTATTAAAGCAGCATCAAAAGACTATTTATTATTTACAGATGCCGATTGTTACCCTACCTCAACAAACTGGATAGCTACCATGACCGCACAATTCACCATTCAAAAAACGATTGTTTTGGGTTATGGTAAATACGAACGAATTACAAATTCCTTTTTGAATAAAATAATTCGATACGAAACTCTTTTAACAGCAGTTCAATATTTTTCATGGGCAAAGTTAGGCAAGCCGTACATGGGAGTTGGTAGAAATTTAGCGTATAAAAAAGACGAATTCTTTAAAGTAAACGGATTTATTGAGCACATGCGCATTCGCTCAGGAGATGATGATTTATTTGTAAATCAAGCTGCAACAGCAAAAAACACTACAATAGCATTTGAGCCAGATAGTTTTACACTTTCTAAACCTAAAACTTCCTTTAATGATTGGGTATCACAAAAAAGAAGGCATGTTGCAACTGCTAACCATTATACTTTTTTTGATCAATTTCAATTAGGTGTTTTTTATAGTTCACAATTATTATTCATTGTATTACCAGCTGTTTTGCTTGCGTTTCAATTTGAATGGATTATTGTCACCAGTTTAGTAGCCTTTCGTTATCTCGTGGCATGGATTATGATAGGTTCATCTGCAAGGAAACTTGAGGAGCATGATTTAAAATTTTGGTTTCCAATTGTTGAAATTGTCTTAATCTTAATCCAAATCAATATCTTTATCATTAATCTATTCTCAAAACCAGCACAGTGGAAATAAACAATCAAATAGAAAAAGCAAAACAAGGTGATCAAGTTGCCTTTACTTTTCTATTGAATCACTACTGGAATGAGGTATATGGGTTCATGCTAAAAAGAACCGAAAATGAAACTACAGCCGAGGACATTACCATTGAAACATTTTCTAAAGCATTTGACAAATTAACCACTTACAATACTGAATTTCAATTCAATACTTGGTTAATAGCTATTGCAAAAAATGTGCATATTGATTTATTACGAAAGAAAAAACTAAGTCTTTTTGTTGAAATTACAGAAGACGAAAATCATCAAGCATACAATATTGCTGACACTACTCCGTCTGCTGAGGATGTATTGATCACTGAACAAAACTTATCCCGTTTATTACAATGCATTAAAGAATTAAAACCTCATTACCAAGAGGTGATTCAGCTGCGTTATTTTCAAGAAATGAGCTATCAAGAAATAGCTTTAAAAATGAATGAACCGCTAAGTAATGTAAAAATTAAACTTTTACGTGCCAAGAAGTTACTAGCCGAAATAATTCAGAAAAAATAATTCCTTTATCTGTTTTGAATGGGCACAAAAAAAAGTCTGAAAAAAAACAGACTTTCTTTTACATTTATAAATTTCAGTTTAACGCACAATCCTTTCGGGAAAATCTGTGATGATTCCACTCACTTTTAAATCTTGTAGCGTCTTGATATCAGCAGGCTCGTTTGCTGTCCAAGGAAGAATCTTGAAATTATTAGTTTTCATGATCGCAACATTTTCTGGCGTCAAGGTTTTAAAATAAGGGTTTATTGCTTGCGCATTTAATTCTTTCCCTAACTGAATCACAGTTTCAATAGGATCTTTGTAAGTCAGTAATCCTATAGAAACATCCTTACTCAAACTTCTCATTTTTCTTAATTCATTTACTTTAAAACTAGATACAAAAAAATCTTTATTGCTCCAGCCACGCTTTTTAAAGTTTTCCATAATGGCGTACGTATCTGCCGCCGTATTTTCTCCCTTCAATTCAATATTGAGCACTGCTTTTCTATTCATAGTTGTAATGACTTCCTCAAGGGTTGGAATTTGATGTTTACCCGCAACAAGTACTTTTCTCAGTTCGTCAAAAGTGTAACTCTCAATCTTTCCTTTTGCATTTGTCAATCGATCTAAATCATCATCGTGAAAAACAACAATTTCGCCAGTTTTAATCTTAAAGACATCAATTTCCAGCATATCGGCTTTGAGATCAATTCCTTTTTTTATAGAAGCTATTGTATTTTCGGTTTCATGTCCCATTGCACCTCTGTGGCCACAAACAATAAATTTATTTGAATTACAACTTAAAAAAAATAGCGACAATGCAGTCGCAATAGTTATCATTTTTGCTTTCATAAATACCTTATATAT
>NZ_MTCA01000250.1:0-4218 GCF_002150205.1 Flavobacterium sp. FPG59
GTCTATGAAAAGCTAATTATTTAACTATTATCTTCTTAGTGGTATGCTTATCCTCACTTTCAATAACAATGTAATAAGTACTTTTTGGGAATTCACTTAAATCAAGTTTATTTTCATTACTGCCTGAAGGAAATTTTGTGGTTTTAACTACTTTTCCCAAATTGTCATAAATCGTTACTTTTTCCAACACAATATTAGAAATTTGCAATTCACCTTTGGTAGGATTTGGGTACATAATAATTTTATCAAAAGTTGTTTCTTCAATTCCTAATGTGTTGCATGTTGAAGAATAGGAAGCGGTAGCATCTTTTGCTGCTGACCAATTGTCTATTGAATATGTTGTATTATCAACTTTTATGCAGGATAATTTGGAGTTGTTTTTAAAATTTAAAGTGGTTAATAAAGTGTTATTATTGTTATTCAAATCTAGTGTAATCAAATTGTTATTAGAACAATTGATTGTTTTTAGATTTATGTTTTTTGAAAGATCTAAGTTTACCAGTTGATTATTCGCACAACTTAAGTTAGTAAGCAAGGTGTTGTTTGATAGATCTAATATTGTTAATTGATTCATGTTCATTATTGATCTTTTTGTAATGGATATGGTTCCATCACAATACAACTCTAAAAGTAACTTGTTTTTTCTTATATCTAGTGAGGCAAGGGGGTTGTTCGAGCAATCTAAGTATTTTAATGCTAAGTTTGTAGATAGATTTATTGTTGAGATTGAATTTCCCTTACAAATAAATTTCTCTAATGCCGTAAAGTTTTCAATTCCTTTTAAATTTGTGATGCCTGCGTTTGATAGGTCTAAACTGGTAATATTTACAACGTTTGAAGTGAAAGTTTTCCCGTTTTTACCATCAGTATCAATCTTTAGAGCAATAAGTAAATCTTCAAAATTAGGATCAGGAATTAAAGTGTACGAGTTACAATTTGTGTTGAAATTTGCACTAGCATCTTTTTGTGTAGACCATTTGACATTAGAATAGTTTGCATCATCCACTTGAATGCAACTAAGGTTTGGATTATTTCTAAAATCAACATTGTAAATAATGATATTTGGGTCTGGACTTACAAATCTATCGAAAAGTGTGTTATTACCATTTTTCAGATTCAAGTTATCAAGTCGATTTGAAGCGCATTCTAATTTTGATAATTCAGTGTTTAATGAAACGTCCAAACTTGTTAAAAGGTTATTGCTACAATCTAGTAAACCTAAAACAGGGTTTTTAGAAACATCCAAAGTGGTCAATTGATTGATGTCACAATATAAATAGTGCATTTTAAGATTTTTCGAAACATCCAAACTTGCTAATTGGTTAGAACTACAATCCATTGTTTCTAAAGCAGTATTTGAAGCAATATTAATAGTTGTTAATTTATTTTTGTACAACAATAATCTAGTTAAAGCTGTGTTTTTTGATACATCTAATGTTGTTAATAGATTTGTGTTGCAAATTAATGATGTTAAGGCTATGTTGTTATTAACATTTAAGCTAGTTATTTGATTGTCACCAGTCCATAATTCGATTAATTTGACATTTTTTGAAACATCCAAACTTGTTAATTTGGTAGAAGTACAATCTAATTTTAATAAGGCTGTGTTTTTTAAAACATCCAAGTTATTTAATTCGTAATTGTAGCCACAAATCAATTTGGTCAAAGCAGTGTTTTTGGAAACATTTAAACTAGTTAGCTTATTTGATGAACATTGTAATTCAGTCAATTTGGTATTGTTAGTTACGTCTAAATTATTTAGTTTATTGGCATAACAAATTAATGATGTCAACTCAGTATTTTTGGAAACATCCAAGCTGGTTACTAAATAATTGTTGGAACAATCTAATAAAGTTAATGCTGTGTTTTTTGAAACATCCAAACTTGTTAATGCATAGTTGTTATTACATTTTAACGAGGTCAAAGCTATAAATCCTTGTATTCCTTCTAAATCTGTAATAGAACTATAAGAAACGTCTAAAGAAGTTATGGTGTTTATTTTTGAAGTTAAAATTTTTCCGTCATTAGTTCCGGAGTCAATTCCTAATGCAATAAGTTTATTTTCAAAATTTGCATCAGGAATCAGTGTATATAATCCAGTGGTTTGACAATCTGTTGAATAATAAGCTGTTATGTCTTTTGAATTTGCCCAATTTGTATTGGAATAGGTGACGTTGTCAACCTGTATACATTTAAGATTAGGATTGTTTACAAAGTTAATATATGTTAGGTCTAAATTGGTATTAGCACCATTTTTTAGATTCAAGTATGTTAGTTGATTGTTATCGCAACCAATTGATACAATTAAGGGATTTTTAGAAATATCAAGATTTGTAATTTTATTGAATTGACAATCAAAGACCTCCAAATTTAGATTATTTGTTATATCTATTGCTGTTAGCTCATTAGAACCACACATAAGCTCTTTTAACTCAATATTTCGTAAAAGATTTAAGTTAATTATTTTATTATCATAACAATATAATTGAGTCAAAGCTTCATTTTTGGCAATATCTAATGCGGTTAATTGATTAGAACCACAAGTTATACTGATTAAATCCAGATTTTTAGAAATATCTAATGAGGTTAATTGATTTGAATCACAATTTAAAATCAATAAAAATGAATTATACGATAGGTCTAAGGATGTTAGTTGATTATTGCTACAGTATAACTGAATTAAATCTGTGTTCTTGTTAACAGCTAAGTTTAGTAATGAATTTGAATCACAGTCTAAAACTTTTAATAATGTATTATTCGATAGGTTTAAGGATGTTAGTTGATTTGTACCGCAGTATAAATCAGTCAAAGCTACGTTTTTAGAAACATCTAATGTGGTTAAAGAATTCGAGAAACAATTTAAAGTTTCTAATAATGTATTATGAGAAAGGTCAATAGACGTTATTTTATTTGAATCAAAATATAAACCAGTCAAATTTACGTTTTTTGAAACATTCAAGGAGGTTAATTGATTTGAACCACATTGTAAGTGAGTCAAAGATTTAAAATCTTCAATCCCTGTTAAATTGGTAATTGAACTAGAAGAAACATTTAATGAAGGGAGAGATTCAATTCTAGCAGTTGCTACTTTACCGTTTTTACCATCTGTATCAATACCGAGGAAGATTAGTTTTTCCTCAAATTTGCTATCTGGAATTAACGTGTAAACAGTACAGTCTAAATTAAAAACAGCTATTGGGTCTTTGGTAATTGTCCAATTTGTAGTAGACTTAAAATCTGCAACTTGAATGCATTTCAAGGTTGGATTGTTAGCGCAATTTAAAGCCAAAAATGCTGTGTTTTTAGAGATATCCAATATATGTATTAAATTTCCAGAACAATTAAGGCTGGTCAAAGCAATAAAGCTTTGAATACCGGTCAAATCGGTAATCCCACTATTAGATACGTCCAGATTGGTTATGCCTGCTATACTGTTGTTTAATACTATCCCATTTTTGCCATCAGTATCAATTCCAAGAGTAATTAGTTTTTCTTCAAATTTTGCATCTGGAATTGCTGTAATTGTCGAGCAGTCAAAAGGAGAATAAAAAGCAAAATAATTCTTTTCATCCGCCCAATTAGCGTTTGAATAAGCAACATCATCTACAGCAATACAAGTTAAATTTGGATTTAATGAAAAAGAAAACCCTTTCAATTGAGTATTTTTTCCATTTTTTAGATTCAAACTCACGAGTTTGTTTGAAGTACAATTTAAAAAAGTCAAATCTGCGTTTTTGCTAACATCCAAGACGGTTAATTCATTTGAGTCGCAAGATAATTCTTTTAAAGTCCCGTTTTTAGTAACTATTAAGACATTTAGTTGATTTTTACTACAAATTAAAGAAGTTAAAGCCAGGTTTTTGGAAACATCCAAGGATGTTAATTGATTTATATTACAATATAAAGTGCTTAATAGTGTATTTTTGGAAACATCTAAGGATGTTAATTTATTAAAGCTACAATCTAAAGTAATCAAAGCTAAGTTTTTGGAAATATCTAAGGCAGATAATTGATTACAATAAAAATTCAAAGAAATCAAACTCACAAAATCCTGAATACCAGTTAAGTCTCTAATAGAACTAGACGAAACATCCAATGAAGTCAATTTATTAATGTTGTTTGTCAATACTTTTCCATCTGCAACTCCTGAATCAATACCTAATGCAATAAGTTTGTTTTCAAAATTTATATCAGGGATTAAAGTGTATTGTGCATAAG
>NZ_MTCA01000405.1:0-1029 GCF_002150205.1 Flavobacterium sp. FPG59
CCTCTAGTACTTCTACTTTAATAGCTACTGCATAGTCGTTTGGGACAATTTTATTGCCATGAGCATTGGCGTATACTTTGGTAAACTCAGCTCCAAAATATAATATGATTGCCGAATAATAAACCCAAACTAAAATAATTACAATAGAGCCTGCTGCACCATAAACAGTAGCAACCGTTGAGCTTCCTAAGTAAAAACCTATTGCAAATTTCCCTATCATAAAAAAGAAAGAAGTAAAACTAGATCCAATTAAGGCATCTTTCCACACTATTTCTCCATCTGGTAATGTTTTAAAAATCACTGAAAACAAAACAGTTGTTGTAATAAAAAGCAATATAATATTGAGTACAAAAAAAATGTATACCGTTGTATCAGGAAAATAAATTATCAAACGTGCATTTATAACATCCATAACTGTATTGAGCATTAAACTTACCATTAGTAAGAACCCAACAGATGCAATCATTGAAAAAGACATTAATCTGTTCTTAACAAACTTCATGATACCTTTATTAGGTTTTGCCCTTAAACCCCAAATAAAATTGATAGAACTTTGAATTTCAGCAAAAACTCCCGAGGCTCCAATAAGAAGCATGATTCCACCAAAGACGGCTGCAAAAGTATTACTATCTGAAAGTTCAATATTCTTAATAGTCTCTTGAATTTGCAAAGCAGCTTGATTGCCTACCATACCGTTTATTTGACCAAAAAACCGCCCAGTAACAGCCTCTCTTCCAAAGAAAAAGCTAAAAATAGACAGTATAATTATTAATAATGGAGGTAATGAAAAAATAGTAAAATACGACAATGAGGCACTCAATTTGATTGCGTTATCATTTTCAAACTCTTCATAGGTTCGTTTCAAAAGGCTCCAGCCATCTTTAGCTAATTTTCTTTTTTTCATTAAAATAAAATATAGTTATAGGTACTCCATTTGAATCCAAATCAAATATTTGGTTTCAACTAAGAATGAATTTTCAAAATTACAAAGAAGAAATACACCAAATTGAAAAGAATTTTATATAATTT
>NZ_MTCA01000325.1:0-2170 GCF_002150205.1 Flavobacterium sp. FPG59
ACCTTTTTTTAACTCACAATCAATTAAATTGGAATAAAGCACAAACAAAACCAGATACAAATTAATAAAAAAAGCACAAAAACTTAATTATATCTCACTTGTCTATTGTTTAACTTTTTTTACACTTTTTGTGTAAAGCTAAACTCTACTTCAGTAATATCTTTGTCTTATAAATTTCTTTTAAAGATATCTAAAAGGTAAGATTTAATAGATCAGACAAAAAATTCTATCTTTTATCAGTCTATAGGTAATTGGAAAATAATAAGAAACCAAAAAGATTGAATTTTGCTTTACATCAGCTTTTTAAACAAGTAATCAATAAAATTTAATACAACAATAGGCATCAATACAAAAGTGCCAAAAAACAGATTAGTTTTTAAAACTATCGTGTTAATCAAAAAGATTTTCTCGATTCTAGATTGTGTAAAATCACACACAAAATAGAGCCGTCTAAATAAACCGCTTGCAAGCAAAAATCAATGTTACTTTTTAAAGAGTTGGTTTGGTAACATTTCTGATAAAAAAATCAACCACAAAAAACAGCCATACTTAAAAAATGTTTTCGACGACATAAAGTATGACTGCAAATAATTAAAAAACAAAAATATGAAAAAATTATTATTTGGTCTAGTGGCTACAGTTATGATTTCACTTAGTGGATTTGCTAATGTTTCGCCATTAAAATCTTTTGAAACTAGTATTAATAAAGAATTACCACAAGAAGTTCAAATACAATATTCTTACGGTAACAAGAAAGTTTCTACAAATAAGACCTTTACTTCTCAAGGTTTGGAAATGCAAACTTATATCGATTCCGAACTTGATAAAATGGAATCTGTATTAAACTCGTTAAGTAATGCTAAAGAATTAACTTGTAGTGCTACAGTTCACGTTGGGACTGCAAACAATTATATTGAGGTAACTGTTTCTGGGCCTTGTTCAGAAATTGCCGCCCAAGTTAAAAAATTAAAAAGAGAGTTAATGGCATCCTTGTAAACATTTATTTTAATAATAATCCTTCAAATAAAATTTGAAGGATTATTTAAAACATACAAATATGAAAACAATAAATTTCATTTTAATATTTTTTTATAGTTCATTATTATTTTCGCAAAAAGTTGAGTTTAATAGCAAGATTGAATACGAGATGAATTTTTTGTTAAAAAATTATAATGCCGTACTATTATATAATACTGAAAAATCAGTTTTTACATATTCTGATTTAGCGAACGATGACGAAAAAACTGATGATGAGGGAAACATTAATATAACAGTAGCTGACACTATTTCACATTTAGTTTATAACAACATCATAGAAAAAAAGCTTTATAACTATACCTGCATATTCTCTCCAAAAAAACATGAATGGGTTGAAGAAAGTACACCTGATTTTAATTGGATAAAAATAAATGGAACAAAAACAATCAATAATTTATTATGCAATAAAGCAACTTGTACTTTTAGAGGCAGAAATTATACCGCATGGTATTCTCCTGAAATAAAGAACGATTATGGACCATGGAAATTCAGCGGTTTACCAGGATTGATATTAGAAATTTATGATTCTGAGAATGAGGTTCACTTTTTAGTAAAAAGAATTAGCATTCCATTTGATTGCTCAGTTGTAATTAAGCCAAATAATACAATTCCTTATGATAAAGTAAGACTCATTCAAAAGGAAAAAACAGACGAATTCATTAAAAAAATGGAATCGAAACAAGAACGTGGATTTTCAATTAAAGTAAAAGTTAATAGCCAACAGCAAATTGAAAGAGAGTAAAAATATATTATTTTGTCTAGTACTTTTAATCACAAGTAACAGTATATATTGCCAAACTACAATATTTGGTTATTCAAGAAACTCTGAAAGCAAAATAGCTTTAAATTCAAGTGTAATACTGAAAAATATAAATTCTAAAGAAATTCTAGTTTTTAGCGACACAAATGAAAAAGGATATTATGAACTAAAAACTAACAAAACGGGGAAATTTACATTAACATTTTCAACACTTAATTATGATACGCAAACTATAGAAATTGAAATTACAGCCAAAACCAAAGTAATCGAAAAAAATATTTTTTTAGCTTTTAAACCAGTTGAATTACGGGAAATCATAATCAAAAAAGAAAAACCAATTTCAATTAAAAAAGACACTATTGTCTTTAATGC